>JALDXP010000116.1:0-8197 GCA_032154885.1 Actinomycetota bacterium | reverse complement strand
GCCTCTTCGGCGATCTTTGCCTCATCGGCGGTGACGACATCCATGATGACGCCGCCCTTGAGCATCTCGGCGAGGCCTCTCTTGACGCGATCTGTACCGGTTTCCACTTCTCTCGGCTCCATTGGGGTAACTCCGATTGTACAGGCTCGTCGTTGCAGGCCTAAGTGACCACCTCGTCGTAGAGCTCGCGGTACACGCCCCCGATGACACTCCAGTCGTGTTCTTCAGCGACACGTCGTCCGTCCCCTGCCAGCCGGTTTCGTTCGGCGGCGTTCCCGAGCAGATCGACCACAGCCGTGGCCAGCGCCCCACTGTCCCCGACGGGGAAGAATCGGGCGGCGTGCTCGGCCAGCTCGCGAAAGGGCTGGAGATCCGATGCGACGACTGCGGCGCCGGCCGCCATTGCCTCCAGCAGGACGATCCCGAATGACTCTCCCCCGGTCTGCGGTGCGACGTACACCGAGGAAGAGCTCAGCTGCGTGGCCTTGGTGGCCTCGTCTACCCATCCCATCCAGGTTGGCCCCGTCCTGTCCCGCTGCGCTCCCATGACCACGAGCCTGGCCTCTGGTCGAGCGATCTCGATCCTCTCCCATGCCTCCAAAAGGACATCGAGGCCCTTTCTCGGCTCGTCCCGACCCAGGAACGCGATCTTCCCGGGCTCACGATGGGTTTCGACGCGCATCGCAGCCACGTCGAGTCCGTTGGGCACGATTCGGACCTCGAGGCGACCCTGTGGCAGGACCTCGGCCGCGGCATGGCTGACCGCCGTCACGATGCTGGTGTTCCCCAGCAGCCTGCCTAGGAGGGGGCGGGTCAAGCGATACCCAAGACGGCCGACCCGACCGGGGGCGGCGTGAAATGTGGCGACCACCGGGGGCCCGGCATGGGTGGCGAGCAAGGACGCCAGCGGCATGAGCGGCTCGTGGACGTGAAGCAGATCCAGATCGGAGGAGGCGGCCTTGATCCGCCTCCGCGTTCGCGGGTCTCCCGCGATGGGGACCATGGATCCGTTGCCGGGTATAGAAATGCTCTCGCCGAGATCGACCCCCGGGACCCCTTCGGGGAGGCCGGGACCGATCACGACGGGATCGTCGCCCCAGGCCCTCAGATAGGAGGCCAGCCCGAGGACCTGAGCCTGGACCCCACCAGGGACCGAGAGGTCGTAGGGGCTGACCAGACCGATTCGCAAAGCGCTCATCACCGGTCGGAGGGCCAGTTGGGCTGGACCAGATGCCACTGTTGGGGCGCCTCCCGAATCAAGGACTCCATCTCCGAGGCGAGGGCCTGCGTCATCGTGCGCACCTTCTCGCTACGGGTGCCCTCGGCCGGGACCGGGATCGCCGGCCTGATCACCACCTTGTAGCCGTCGTCCCCGTCGTAGTACGACGCGACCGGGAGTAACGGAGCCCCCGTCCGCAACGCGAGGGTGGCGGGGCCCGGGGGGAGCGTGGTCTCCTCCCCGAAGAAGACAGCCGGGACTCCGCGACGCTTGAGGTCACGGTCGGCAAGGAGGGCCACGGCCTTGTTGGCAGCGAGGGCTGCCTCCAGCTTTCTCATCACCTCGGTGCCACCGGTGGCGAGGACGACCTCGATCCCGAAATCAGCGCGCATCTTGGTGAACCAGTCGGTGATCCGGCGATTGGGCAGGTTCTCGGCCACTGCGACCACCGGCACCTTCACGTCGACGGAGACCGGGGCGGCTACCTCCCAATTTCCGACATGGGGCAATCCATAGATCATCCCCCGTCCTT
Source organism: Actinomycetota bacterium (assembly GCA_032154885.1). Lineage (GTDB taxonomy): Bacteria > Actinomycetota > Acidimicrobiia > Spongiisociales > ZC4RG35 > JARDZU01. Next base: position 6,446 of record JALDXP010000116.1, on the reverse strand, counting down.
CTTCCCGCGCACCGATTATCTGCTCCACGCCGTCCACGATCGTCTGCGATCGAAGCTCATCGACCCTCTTGCCGCGGGCCCAGAGCGCCTCGGCGTAATAGCGGCCGTAGGACCTCATCACCGATCTGGCCGCTCGAACGGCCTGTGCCTCGTCACCGAGGACTCGTCTCATGTGCCGCTCGGCCATGGTGCGCCTGCCCTTGGCGGTGGCGTGCCAGACCAAGCCCCCAACTCGTCCCAGGGACCGAGCAGCCGAGGCAGGGAGCAGGCCGATTAGCCCCGCGCCGGCGCGAAGCGCGATGTAGCCGGGAATTTCGCTCACTCGAATGAACGGTAGGTGTCGATGAATCGCATCAAGGCGGTTATCCACACCAGGATCACGAAGATCCAGAGCATCGGCTCCACAAAACCGAGAAGCAACCCGACGGTGAAGAGAAGCACTCTCTCGGCGCGGCCCATGAGCCCCGCCTTGCCATTGAAGCCTTCGACCTCGGCCCGGCTCCTGATGTAGGGGACGAGCATGGCACCACCGATGGCGAGGACGATCAGGAGGAGAGCTGCCGCATCACCGGTCTCGCGGGCAATGGCGACGCCGAGCCCGGCGAATGCCGCTATCTCGCCCATACGGTCGAACACCGAGTCCAGGAAGGCACCCCGGGCGGTGACCATCCCCGCTGCACGCGCTACCGAGCCATCGAGACCATCGAGAATCGAGCCGACCAGGACGATGACCGCACCGGAGCGCAATGCGCCCGTCGAGATCACGATCGAGCCCACGATGACGATGGCGAGCCCGAGAGCGGTCATCGCGGTCGGAGTGACCCCGATGGAGGCCAGAGCCCTGCCGATAGGCTCGAGAAAGCGGGTGACCCGGGGACGCACCCTTGTGTCGATCACGACGGAGCAAAGTAGCAGGCCCGACCTTGTGGTCCGGTCCTGGGGCAGGGTTAGGATCGCCGTCTCGCACGAAGTGGAGGTCCATGTTGTTGCCCGAGAAAGTTCGCAACGTCGCCCTCGTCGGTCATGGCGGGAGCGGCAAGACGACTCTCGCCGAAGCCCTCCTCTTCGTCGGTGGTGCCACGAACCGACGAGGAACAGTGGAACAGGGCACCACCGTGCTCGACTTCGAGCCCGAGGAGGTCGACCGGGGCATCTCACTCGGGTTGGGAGTAGCGACTTTCAACTGGAACGAACATCGCATCAACCTGATCGACACGCCCGGCTCCAGCGACTTCTCAGGTGATGCCCGTGCCGCGCTACGGGCCGTCGACCTCGCCCTCTTCGTTATATCCGGTGTCGACGGCGTAGAGGTTCAGACCGAACAACTCTGGAAGGTCGCCGAAGAGGAGGGCATCCCACGGGCTGTCGTGGTGACCAAGCTCGACCGCGACCGGTCCTCCTTCGAACGAACCCTGGATCAATTGCGGGACTCGTTCGGCAAGGCGATCGCCCCCATCCAGGTACCGATCGGGAGTGAGGACGGCTTGCGGGGCCTGGTGAGGGTGGCCTCCGAGCGTGCCTACGAATACGCGGAGGGCGATAAGGACGGCAAGGAGGTCGACCTTCCCTCCGAGGTCGAGGAATTGGTCCACGCCGCGCACACCGCGCTCGTCGAGACGGTTGTCGAGACCGACGATGAGATGATGGAGGCCTATTTCGAAGGCAAGGAGCCCTCCCGGGAGCAGATTGTGGCCACGATCCACAAGGGGATCGTGGCGGGCGACATCCAACCTGTCCTGGTCGCGTCGGCCGAGAGGCTCATCGGCATCGACTTGCTCGCCGAGTTCATCGTCGACTACGGGCCCAACCCGTTGGAGCGCACCCTCCCCGCCCTGACGAGCGGGGACCCCACTCCCCCGTCGACCGATGGCCCGACCACTGCCTTCGTCTTCAAATCGGTGTCCGACCCCTTCGTCGGGCGCATCTCGTTGTTCCGGATCTACTCGGGCACGGTCAAGGCGGACCAGGAGCTCGATGTGGCCGGCGGGGGCAAGGTGAGGCTCCACAACCTGTTCAAGCTCCAGGGCAAGGAGCACAACGACGTGCCGGACCTCCCAACCGGTGGGATCGGGGCAGTGGCCAAGGTGGACAACTTGAGGGTCGGCGACACCCTGCGCAGCAGCGGCAGCAACATCACGATCGCCCCCGTCACCTATCCCCGACCCGTCGCCGAAGTTGCGATCACTCCCAGATCCCATCACGACGAGGAAAAGCTATCCACCGCCCTGCATCGGATCGAGGAGGAGGACCCGACTATCCGTGTGGAGCGCCGCTCCGACACCGGCGAGACAATCCTCGCCGGTCTTGGCGACACCCATCTCGACGTCACCGTTGCCCGGATCCACAGGAAGTTCGGTGTTGAGGTCGACACCGCGCTCCCGATCATTCCCTACCGGGAGACGATCACCACCAGCGCCCAGGCCGAGGGCAAGCACAAGAAGCAGTCTGGGGGCCGAGGCCAGTTTGGTGTCGCCCTGGTCAAATTCGCCCCGTTGCCCAGGGGCTCCGGGTACGAGTACATCGACTCGATCAAAGGCGGGTCGATTCCGCGACAGTTCATTCCCGCCGTCGACAAAGGCATCCAGGAGGCTCTGAACAGGGGGGTCCTCGCCGGTTACCCGGTCATCGATATCTCGGCCGAGGTCTACGACGGCAAGTACCACGCGGTCGACTCCGATGAGATGTCGTTTCGGATGGCGGGTATTCAGGCCGTGAGGGCGGCTACCCAGGACCTCAAGCCGATCCTGCTCGAGCCGGTCATGAAGGTAACCGTCACGGTGCCCGAGGATCACCTCGGTGATGTGATGGGAGACATCAACTCCAAGCGTGGGAGGGTGCTCGGGATGGAGGGCGACGGCACATTGCGGTCGGTGATCGCCGAGGTGCCCATGGCCGAGATTCAGCAGTATGCGGCGGAACTGCGATCATTGACATCGGGTAGAGGAAGCTTCGACGTGGAGTTCGATCACTACGCCGAGGTGCCGCACAACGAGGCGCAGCAGGTGATAGCCGCGTCTCGGGATGCAGAGGACTGAAGACTCAGGGAAGGACTGGAATGACAGACGCCGTCATCCGATTTCGCGACAGAGAATCTCGGCTCGATGTGATCGAGAGTGTCGAGGGCCAGGTCGCGGCGGATATCAGCGGGCTGAGGCGGGACCTGGGCCTGACGACCCTCGATCGTGGCTTTGCCAACACCGCTGAGAGTGTCTCGGCGGTCTCCTACGTCGGTGGCGAGGAGGGCGTTCTCCATTACCGGGGCTATCTGATCGAGGAGCTCGCCGAGCAGGCAACGTTTCTCGAGGTTGCCTATCTCCTCCAGTACGGGGAGTTGCCCACCAAGGCAGAGCTCGAGGCCTACGAGGAGTCGATCTCTCTTCACACCCTGCTTCGAGAGGACATGAAGCACCTGTTCGAGGCGTTCCCTCACCGCGCCCATCCGATGCAGATCCTGGCTTCGGCCACGTCGGCTCTGGCCACCTACTACCCCGACGCCCTCGACCCCCATGACGAAGAAGCGGTCGACATCAGCGCCAGACGTCTCATCGCCAAGACGCCGACCATGATCGCCTGGTCGTACAAGTACGCCGTCCACCAGCCATACATCTACCCACAGAACGACCTCGACTACCTGTCCAACTTCCTGCACCTGATGTTTTCTGTCCCGGCCGAGCCGTACTCCGCTGACCCCGTCGTCGCACGCGCCCTCAACATGCTCCTCGTGCTTCATGCCGATCACGGGCAGAACTGCTCGACCTCGGCTGTGCGTCTCGTTGGATCGAGCCAGGCGAACCTCTTCAGCTCTGTGGCTGCCGGGATCCATGCCCTCTCCGGTCCACTGCATGGCGGAGCCAACCAAGAGGTTCTCGAGATGCTCGAGGAGATCGTGACGGCTGGAGGAGACGTGGCGCCGTTCGTGGCCAGGGCGAAAGACAAGGACGACCCGTTCCGGCTGATGGGGTTTGGCCATCGCGTCTACAAGAATTTCGATCCCAGAGCCCGGATCATCAAACGGGCCGCCGACGACGTGCTCGACGCCCTGGGTATCGACGACGATCCGCTACTGGACGTTGCGATGCAGCTCGAGGAGGTCGCCCTCTCGGATGACTACTTCGTCGAGCGAAAGCTCTATCCCAACGTCGATTTCTACTCGGGGATCATCTACCGGGCGATCGGCTTCCCCACCGACATGTTCACCGTGCTGTTCGCACTGGGTCGTTTGCCCGGGTGGATTTCCCAGTGGCGGGAGCTGCTCGCCGACCCGACGACGAGGATCTTCCGCCCCACCCAGGTCTACGTCGGGCCGGATCGGCGACCCTACGTCCCGATCGGGGACCGGTCCTAGATGCTCTCGACCGGTTCGACGTACGGCTCTTCGGCGAGGTCGCCTGACACCGCATCGACAACCACCAGGGCGCGCTCGTCTGGCGGCTCCGACGCCGAGTAGAGCACGACACTCCAGCGTGGCCGGGAGCGAATGCCCTGGAACGTGACCGCTGCCGAGGCATGCCCGACAGGGAAGCCGACAGCGGCGCCGGCTATGGAGAGCGCCCGGGCCTCGTCGACAGCCAGGGGCCATGCCGAGGCGAAGTTCCAGACGGCAAGGCCAACCAGACCGATGGCCGGTACCCAGCCCTCGTCGATCAGCAACAGGGCGAGAACCGCTGCCGCGACGAAGACCCACCCCGCGATTCGTCGCCGCGTCGGGGAAGGGAACCGGTAGGGAACCTCGACATTCGAGTCGAGCTCGTCCTCGATGGCCAGGGAATCGGCCAGGTCCCGCTCGATGTGAATCCCTGATCGATCGACCCGTGGCTCCCCCTGGTCGGTCATGAGCCGGGTCCCCCATCGCGGGGGTCTGGGGGTCGCCCCCCAGGTTTGGCGGCCATGGTGGCGAGACGATTGGTTGCTTCGATCAGCGGCACTCCCCGCGTGTCCCGTTCCTCTCCGTAGAGCCTGAGGCCGACGGTGGAGTCGGACACGTCGTCGTCGCCGACGACCATGACCGCAGGATGCTTGTGGGTGAGGGCTTTGCGGATCTTCTCGCCGACCGTGTCGTCCGAATTGTCGACCTCCACCCGAAGTCCGGCATCCCGGAGCCGCTCCGCTACCTGGTCGGCGTACTCATGGTGACGATCTGCCACCGGCACGACGGACACCTGGACAGGCGCCAGCCACATCGGGAATGCCCCGGCGTGATGTTCGATCAGCACTCCTATGAACCTCTCCAGCGAGCCTGCCTTGGCGCAATGGATCATGTAGGGGCGCTCGGAGACATTCCCCGCGGCGGTGTACTCCAGGCCAAACCGCTCCGGCAGGATCAAGTCGAGTTGGATCGTCGACAGCTGCCACCTGCGGCCAATGGCATCCTTCACGTGCATATCGATCTTCGGGCCGTAGAAGGCGCCCTCCCCGGGGGCGATCCGGAAGCTGACCCCGGAGTCTTCCAATGCCTTGGCCAGGGTCTTCTCGGCGAAATCCCATCGATCCTGCTCACCGGCCGGAGCCTTCTCCGGCTGTGTGCTCAGATCGGCCTCGATCTCGCTGAACCCGGCGTCCCTGAGCCAGGTCAGCACGAAGTCGAGGTGCAGGGCAAGCTCTGAGCCCAGCTGGTCGCCGGTGCAGAAGGTATGCGAGTCGTCCTGGGTGAAGCCGCGGGCCCGGAGCAGACCGTGGACTACGCCGGACTTCTCGTAGCGGTAGACGGCGCCGAGCTCGGAGAGACGGACCGGCAGATCGCGGTACGACCTCGGCCTGCTCTTGTAGACGAGGATGTGGAACGGGCAGTTCATCGGCTTGACCCGGTATTCCTGCTCGTTGTCGAGCTCCATACCGGGGAACATGTATTCGGCGTAGTAGTCGAGATGGCCCGAGGTCCACCACAAGTCGGACTTGGCCAAATGCGGCGTGAAGACGAAGTCGAAACCGAATCGCTGATGCAACTCGCGGCTGTGATCTTCGACGACCTTTCGGAGCATCCCTCCCTTCGGATGCCAAACGACGAGACCCGATCCGAGCTCGGGAGGGAAACTGAACAGGTCGAGCTCGGCGCCTAGCCGGCGATGATCACGTTTCTCGGCTTCTTCCAACTGCGTCAGGTATGCATCGAGAGCCTTCGCAGAAGGCCAGGCGGTGCCATAGATCCGCTGCAACTGATCTCGCTTCTCGTCACCCCTCCAGTACGCCCCGGAGCTGCGGAGCAGCTTGATCGAAGGGATCCTTCCAGTGGAAGGAAGATGCGGGCCGCGGCACAGGTCGACGAAGTCGATGTTTCGGTACACGGTGAAGTCCTCGCCGGGACTGACCTCACTCGGCTCGACGCTCTCGATGATCTCCATCTTGAACGGGTGTGCGCCAAACATGGCGAGAGCATCGGACCTGGAGAGGGCCACGCGCTCGAATGGTTGGTCTTGAGAGATGATCTCCTTCATCCGCGCCTCGATGCG
>JALDXP010000115.1:0-8256 GCA_032154885.1 Actinomycetota bacterium | reverse complement strand
GGGGTGATCCTCGAGGACGACTACGACGCCGAGTTCCGATACGACCGTCAGCCGGTCGGCTCACTACAGGGCCTCAACTCGACCCGAGTGATCGCTTTGGGGTCGGTCAGCAAGACACTCGCTCCCGCGATCCGGCTCGGCTGGGTGCTCGCGCCCTCACGGTTCGTAGCGGCAATCGTCGAGGAGAAGAGGCTCAGTAGTCGCGGCGCGCCTGGCCTGGACCAGGAGGCGCTCGCGCTGCTCATGGAGACGGGCCGTTTCGACCGCCACTTGCGCCGCGTGCGGGAGGTATACCGCTCCCGCCGAGACGTCCTCGCCGCCGAGGTCGAACACGCCTTCGGGCCGGATCTATTGCAGGGGCTCGCAGCCGGGTGTCATGCCCTGCTGCGTCTCCCAGACGGGACATCCGAGCGTGCCGTCGAGGCGACTGCTGCGACCATGGGCGTCCGTGTGAACGGGCTCGGCCGTTATCGGTTCGTCGCCTCCAACGCGGAAGTCGAACTGGAACCACGCCCACCCGCCCTCGTGCTCGGCTTCGGGAACGTCAGCGAAGCCCAGATCAGCAAGGGCATCCGCAAACTCGCGGATGCCGTCCGACACCAAAGCGAGAGCCGGATCGTTCAAACCATCTGACTACAAGTATCGAGGTGCTCTGGCTCCCCTGTCCATCGCTGAAGGAGAGGTCAGTCAAGAGCTGCGGAATAGAGGTGCCACATCCCGGGTACCCCCTTCAACTCACGCTCCGACCGATCCTCGAATCCGATCTCGGATCCCGTAAGTAGATCTTTTACGGTGCTCGACACCAGCACCTCACCCGCCCCAGCAAGGCCGGCGATCCTGGACGCGATATGCACGGCGAGGCCGCCAAGATCGTTGCCGCGAACCTCGACCTCGCCGGTATGGACCCCGGCGCGAATCTGAAGGCCGATTCCAGGCATCCCATCCACGAGGGTCAGGGCACAGCGGGCTGCGGAGAGAGGACTCTTGAACGTCGCGAAGAATCCGTCGCCCGTGGTGGAGACCTCAATGCCCCCGAAACGAATCAATTCGCTTCGGGTCAGGGTGTGATGTCGGTCGAGCAGGTCTCGCCATTGTCGGTCTCCGAGGCTTGCTGCAAGGTCCGTCGAGCCCACGATGTCGGTGAATAGGAGCGTGGTGAGCATCCGATCGGGGTCGGCGCCTGTACGGGATCCGGTGAGAAACTCCTCGACCTCATCGAGGAGGGTGTCGACCCCCTCGGCGTAAGCGAGATGATCGGTACCAGGCAGTTCGACGAAGCGCGCTCCAGGGATGGCTGCAGTGGCGCTACGTGATTGCGCCACCGGCACGACCGGATTGTCTTTCCGGTTGAGAACCAGCGTTGGGCACTTGATCAGAGGCAGGATGCGATTCACATCGGCTTCCATCGTCTGGCGGTAATAGTGGGCGTAAGCGCCGGGTCGAACCGAGTAGCGCTGGAGGCGCGCCAGGTTCTGGTCGAACTCCTGGTCGTCGATGCGGCTCGGGGCGAGGAAGTTCACACCGCTACGCCCTGCTTTCGTGTCCGCCTCGATCATCTGAATCACGTCGTCTATGGATTCCAGGGGGCGTCCCGCCGCGAGGGTGTGCGAGGCAGTTAGCGTCCACAGCACCAGAGCGACGCATAACTCCGGATGGCTTTCAGCGAGCATGGTGGCGACGATCGTCCCGTCATTGAGGCCGATCACGGCCGCTCTTTCCGATCCAGCCGCCTCCATGACTTTGACTGCATCCCCCACCTGCATTTCCAGATCAGGAAGCCGGTCGAGCGGCACCGAATCGGAGAGACCCGTGCCGCGACGGTCGAAATGGATCAGTCGACCAAAGGAACCCAGCCGACGCAGAAAGCGCGCAAAGTCGGGGAATTCCCACACAGCCTCCACGTGATGGACCCAGGTGTCGATCAGGAGCAGGTCGATATCGCCGTCGCCAACGACCTCGAAGGCGATATTGAGGTCGCCGTTTTGTGCGTAGCGCGTGCCTACAGCCGCCCCTTCATGGCAAGCGAGGCTAGAGCGTCCAGGGAGGTCAGGTTGAGCGTCGGTGCTCTGAAACCGACGACCCCTCGGTCTTTTCAGGCGGGATGCCACCGTCCAAAGCCAGCCGCGTGTAGCCCGCCGAGTGGATTCCGATTGCGACGAACCCGCTGACCAAGACTGCCACTCCGGCGAACCAAACGATATGCCAGAAAGCCGCGACCAAACCGGTGAAGGCGCCTGCGTACGCGACCGACTGTCCGATTGTTACCAACTTGGATCTAGTCCGACGACCACGCAGGGTTTCCTCCCGGTTGACCAGTATCAACCCCGCGAGGAGCGGAATAGCTACCGAGAACGAGACGACGCTGATCAGAGCGGAAAGGTCGAGCGATGGTGCCGTCAGAAACGGCTGAACCACCAACACTCCGCCGGCGATGAGGGCGCTGTAGGTCAGATTCGCCTGCTGGAGCCACTCCCGGACTTGAGCCGGACCAGGTTCCGTCACCTGGTCGAGCAATCGCTGATAGTCACGTTGAGTGTCACCGTCCATCCATCGGACCTACCCCTCCACAGCAGAAAGCAAACGTGGCTGTGTGCGCACTTCTCACTCGAGCTGAGCCGACCGCCCCATCACCGTCCACTCCCTGTTTCCCATGCACAGGGGCGGGTAATCAATAGGCCACGCACCAAGGAGGAGAAGTGCCGGAACTGGTAGTGGACTTCATCACCTCGCTAGACGGATACGCCTCGGCAGAAGGCTGGCCTGGGTGGTGGGGGCTCGAGGCTCCCGAATATCTCGCCTGGCTCGACGAGCGACCGGATCGGGACAACACGATCCTGATGGGAGCGAACACGTATCGGCTCATGTACGGATTCGCCGCCCAATCCGAGGCCTCGGATTCAGACGAGAGAACCAACGAGGACGACGCCATGGCTGAGCTCACCGGATCGCCAAAGGTGGTGTTTTCCTCGACTTTGGAGGACCCATTGGCGTGGGCCAATACCCAGCTCATCAGGGAGGACCCTGTCGAGGCAGTGGCAGCGATGAAGCGGGACGGCACCGCTATGAGCACACTTGGCAGCCTGACCTTGTGCCGGTCGCTCCTCGAGGCGGGCCTGGTGGACCGCTTCCGAGTGGTGATGTTTCCGGTCATCACCGGGAAGACCGGTCGCGAGCGAATCTATGACGGTTACCCCGATGTCGCCCTCGAGATGGTTGCCAGCCGGACCTTCGACGAAAGCATCCAGCTGGTCGAATATGTCCCGACCGTGCTCGACGGTCCGCCCGACGCGCATTCAGCCTCGTAACCACGTCCGGGGGTGGTTTACCGCTGGCCACTACCGGGTAGGACGCAGCCTCATGGCCCAAACGAGCCGTCACATCAGGGGCCTCAGGTGGCTGGGCTTGGTGACCGTCCTCGTCGTGACCGGAGCGTCGGTCGCCGTGGCACAGGAGACAGAACTCGGCGGCAAGCTCCAGACCGGGGGCCAGATCACGATCTCGGCAGATCAAACGGTCGACGGTGACCTATATGCGTCGGGCGGGCGAATCCTCATCGAAGGCACGGTGGACGGCGATCTGATCGCAGCTGGCGGCCAGGTGACAATATCGGGCGACGTCAGCGGCGACCTCATGGCCTCTGCGGGCACCGTGGACATCTCGGGTGAAGTCGGAGGCGACGCGAGAATCGCCGCGGGACAGGCCAGGGTGAGCGGATCGATCGCTGAAGACCTGTTCATCGCCTCGGGACAGACGACTATTTCCGATGCTGGCGAAGTAGGAGAGGATCTGGTCTTCGGGAGCGGCCGGATGACCATGAACGGCACGGTCGGGGGCGACGTGCTCGGAGCCACCGGTGACTACGACCGACAGGGGACCGTGGCGGGGACCGAGAACGTCACGATCCGTGAAGTGGAAGCGCCCACGACCACCGATCGGATTGTGGACGCGTTGCAGCGGCTCATCAGCCTCCTGCTGGTAGGGGCACTCTTCCTCTGGCTCAGACCCCGCTACGTCGAGGAGCCCACCCTCATGCTCAGGCAGAGGCCCTGGGCCTCACTCGGCGTCGGTTTCGTCGGCGTAATCGGGTTCGGTGTCGTGTGCTTCCTCGTGATCGTGGTGGCGGTGCTCCTGGCGATCGGGCTTGCGCTCGTTGGACTCAACGATCTGGTCGGAGCGATCGTGTTCGCAGCTTTGGTCGCGATCGTGGTCCTGGCATTTCTCTTGTTCCTCTCTGCGGTGTTCGGTGCTCCCACCTGGGTCGGTATGGCGGGTATGGGGTTCTCGATCCAGTCGGCTGCACGTCGATGGACCGCCCTGATCATCGGTCTGATCCTCGTCGTGGCTCTGACTTCGATCCCCGTGGTCGGTGGCTGGCTCGGACTCATCGTCATCTTCTTCGGTCTGGGTGCGGCGATACTCGCTTTCCGCCCTCGCAGAGCGACGACGACAACGGTCGAACCGACTCCCGTCTCGCCTTCGAGCGTTTCAGACGCGGGATGACGGCAGGCGCACTCCGCTGAAGGCTCAGTCGGTCCGAAGCAACGGTTTCACGTCGGGACCGCCTTCCACACCCTGTTTGGGTGCGGAGGCGGGATCGGTGAGAACGGACTCGACGTGCCCGACCGGGCGCAGCTCATAACTCATGACTGGCCCGATTGTCGCGCTAGCCCTCCCAGACGGAGCCGGTCGCGATCCTTCGGCCGTCTGGTACCGGAGCGGTGATGATCGCTCCGTTCCCGACCCGGACGTTGGCGCCAATGTTGATCCCCAGATATGTCGTGACCCCCATGCCGAGCAGGGTGGCCTCACCAACGGTGATCCCCCCGGCGAGAAGACAACCCGGCGACAGGTTGACGTGGTCTCCGAGGACACAGTCATGTGACACCACCGCACCGGTGTTGACGATCACTCCTCGCCCCACTACCGCGTCCGAGCCAACGTAGGAGTGAGCCAGGACTTGAGCGCCCTCGCCGATCGAGGCGCTGGCCTCGATGAAGGCCGTGGGGTGGACGAGCGCCGGAAGGACAAACCCTCGGGCGGCGAGCGCTTGAGACACCTCCACACGCGAGGCCATGTTGGAGATGCCGCCGATGGCGTTAGCGGCTAGGCCAATGCCATCACGCCGTATCGAGGTGAGATCGTCGCGATTGCCCAACACCGGGACGCCGAGAACGTCCGAGCCTCTGGCCAGGCGATCGTCGACGACGCCCACGAGCTCCAATTGGCCGGCCTCCCGGATGAGCTCGATCAGCGTTTTCCCGTGGCCGCCGGCGCCGAAGACGACCATGGAGGAGGGATCGGCGGGTGGGGCCTCCACGCTCTCAACATCGGCCGCCTCCCGGACATGACGCTCGGTGATGAGGACCCCGACCGGCAGTGTGCTCAGGTCGAGCCCGAGCTCCTTGGCCACCGCCAGCGCCGGCTCGGTGATCCGCAGGTCCTCGGGGAGATCGTCACCCGGTCCTCCATCGTCATCGGCCGGTGGGGTCCATTGCGGGTCCTCAGACAGGTAGCACAGCACGTTGCCGGCGGTCACCGTCGAGCCCAGCTTGGCAGCCAGTCCAAAGACATATCCCGAGACCTCGGCGTAGACGTCCTCGACCGACTTCGAGGTCTCGAGCGAGCAAAGGACGTCCCCGGCCGAAACATGGTCACCTTCGGACAACGCAACATCCACGACGAGAGCGTCCGGCTCGTTGGGATTGACGAGCGGGACTTCGACGACGATCGGATCAGCCATCGAGTGCGGCGACGAGTTTCTGAGCTGCGCCAACTATGACGTCGACGTCGGGCAGGACCGACGCCTCCAGCACCCGGGATGCCGGCACCGGACTGTCGAATGCCGCCACCCGGGCGATCACGAGCTTCTGCGCTGAGGCCTCCGCGGCCCTCGCCACTACTTCGGCACCCCACCCGTGGGTGTGCGTGCCCTCCTCCACGGTGAGCAAACACCCGGTCTGCCGGAGGGAGTCGGCAAGAGACCGTGGGAGATCGCCGCTCGGACCCAGCGGGTCCAGCTGTTCCAAGGCGATCAGCTCTGAGAAGATCTCCAACTCGTAGGCCATCTTCAGCTGAGCCTCTGCTGCCCTCTCCGCCATGTCGCCATAGGCTGCGATGGTCACCTGGGGTCGCGGTGCGCCCGCGACACTCACAGTGGCAGCCGAGGCGTAGCCCTCCTGGACCTGCACCCGTGTCTCGAGAGCAGAGAAGGCGGGGTCATCGAGCCGCCTCTGGTATTGGAGCTTGTTCTCCACGAACAAAACCGGTCCGGGATCGTCGATTGCCGCCCGCAGCAGCCCGCCTGGATCTGTGAAAGCAGAAGGTGCAACCACCCGGAGCCCGGGGACACCGAGAAAGAGCTTCTCCAAAGTTTGGCTGTGAGTAGGCCCGTAGCCGCGACGGCCACCCATCGGTGTGCGAATCACTACTGGTATTTCGAGCGCTCCCCCGTACATCCATCCGTACTTGGACAGGCCGTTGACCACCTGATCGGTGATCAGCGTGACAAAGTCACCAAACATGATTTCAACGACCGGACGAAGGCCACTGAGAGCGAGTCCGGTGGCGACGCCGACAAAACCGGCCTCTGAAACCGGCGTGGTGATGACACGATCCGGGTACGCCGTCGACAGACCGCGGGTCACCTTGAAGGCGCCCCCATAAGGGTCGAGGACGTCCTCGCCGAGGATGTACACACTCTCGTCGGCCTCCATGGCGCCATGGAGTCCCGAGTTGAGGGACTCGAGGACGGTGCTCATGCCGCCCCCACTTCGACATCGGGCTCCGGATCGGCGAGGGCGGCAGCGAAAGCCTGGGACACTTCTTCGGCCACCTCGGCGACAAGTTCCTCACGCTGATTGGGATCGAGCCGGGACGCGTGAATCTCGATCGGGTCCGAAGTCGCCCACAGCGCTTCGATCGTCTTCTGGGACCTCGTGTCGTCGCCCTTGGAATGAGGAGCGAAACGGTTGGTTTCGATGACCAGTGCCTGAGGCGTCCCACCGTCCCGGACCTCTGCGATTGCCTCAGATGCGGCCACCGAGATGTCGTCGACATCGGACGATGCGATAGCACGCGTGGGCACGCCAAACCCTTCGAAGCGACCGGGAATACTTCCGGCCATGGCCAACTCGATCGGCGTGGTCTGTGCGATCCGGTTGTTCTCCACAACATAAAGGACCGGCGCCCGCCACAGGGCCGCCATGTTCAGCGCCTCGTAGATCACGCCTTCGCCCAACGCACCATCTCCCATGAAGACCACGACGATGTCGTCGTCACCTCGTAACCGGCCGGCCAGCCCCATACCGGTAGCCACCGGGATGGCCGAGCCGAGCACGCCATTGGAGTAGAAGCGGCGCCAGTGGATGTGTTGGGAGCCGCCACGGCCTCCGCATATTCCCGTGGCCTTCCCCATCAACTCGGCGAAGAGGCCCCGCATGTCGCCGCCGTAGGCAAGGAAATGCCCGTGGCAGCGGTGGTTGGAGAACACCGAATCGCCCTCCCTGATGTGGTCGAGGATCCCAACCGCGTTGGCCTCCTGGCCGATGTAGGTGTGAGTGGTGCCGTGAAACACACCGGTGGGAAACTTGTCGAGGATGGTCTCCTCGAACCGGCGGATCCGGAGCATGGCCCGGAATCGGGCCGCAGCGTCGCTCACGTTTCCTCCCCGAATTTGGGCATGGTGGCGTGGCCCTCGGCGCTGATGCCTTCTCTGGCCAGCACCTGACCGATCGTCCGGCCCAAAATACGGAGATCGAGGCTGATCGAGTGGTTGTCCACGTACCACGTGTCCAGCTCGAACTTCTCATCCCATGTCAAGGCGTTGCGCCCATTGACCTGTGCCCACCCGGTCACGCCGGGAGGTACGTCATGTCGTCTCATCTGCTCCGGCGAGTAGCGATCGAGGTACTCCATCAACAAGGGCCTCGGGCCGACCAGACTCATCTCCCCTCGGAGAACGTTGAGCAACTCGGGGAGCTCGTCGAGGCTCGTCTGGCGAAGAAACCTTCCGATCGATGAGATGCGCTCGCTATCAGGGAGGAGATCGCCTCCGGCATCCCGTTTGTCGGACATGCTGCGGAACTTGACCAGTCGGAACGGTCTGCCTCGATAGCCGGGGCGGGTTTGACGAAAGAAGACGGGCGGACCTTGCAACAGCCGAACCAGCAGCGCGATGAGCAACAGAACCGGCACCCAAAGAGGTGCGGTCAGCAGGGTCAAAACCGCATCGAAGACGCGCTTGGCCCCCAGTCCAGA
>JALDXP010000114.1:0-8287 GCA_032154885.1 Actinomycetota bacterium | reverse complement strand
TGCTCAGCCCTGGATTTCAGGACGCTCATTGCCATCCCGGGAGCAGTGGTCTCGACCTCCTCCGGTGCTCGTTCGAGGGGTGTGCCAGCGCCGAGGACGCCCTCGCGTATGTCGCCCGGTATGCAGCTGATCACCCGGAAACGGAATGGATCCTCGGCGGTGGCTGGCATCAGACCTGGTTCCCACGTGGGTGCCCTCCCAAGGAGGCTCTCGACGCCGTGGTCCCCGGTCGCCCGGTCCTCGTATACAACGCCGACGGGCATGGCGCATGGGCCAACTCGCTCGCTCTTTCTATGGCCGGAGTCGACGCGTCGACAACCGATCCAGCGGATGGGCGCATCGAGCGGAGCGGGAACAACGAACCTCAGGGGACCTTGCATGAGGGCGCCGCCTGGCTGGTGGAGCGTATGGCGCCGCAAGCCACCGATGAGGACGTGCGTGCCGGGTTGCTGGCGGGCCAGGCATATCTGCTCAGCAAAGGGATCACCGCCTGGCAGGACGCCCATGTCGACGAGGAGACACACCGCGCCTATCGGGCTCTGGCTGCATCCGATGAGCTGACCGGCACCGCGGTCGGAGCCTTGTGGTGGAGCCCGCGAGGAGGGATGGAGCAGATCGAGGATTTGGAGCAGATGCGGTCCGAGCCCCTGGGCCGTTACCTGCCCACGACGGTGAAGCTCATGCTCGACGGTGTGGTGGAGAACTTCACTGGCTCGATGTTGGAGAGCTACCTCGACGGGGCCGGGCATCCCACCGGCAACACCGGCATCGACTTCCTCGAGCCGGACCAGCTTCGTCAGATCGTGGTCGAGCTCGACAGCCGAGGGTTCTCCTGTCATTTCCACGCCATTGGCGACGCTGCAGTGCGCAGCGGATTGGACGCGGTGGAGGCTGCCCGGCTGGCTAATGGATGGATGGGGACCCGCCACAACATCAGTCACATCCAGGTTGTGCACCCCGACGACATCTCTCGTTTCCGCCGGCTCGGCGTGGTCGCCAACGCACAAGCGCTATGGGCCCAGCAAGGTGAGGACCAACGGCTGCTGACCCAGCCTTATCTCGGGGAGGAGCGATCGCGATGGCAATACCCGTTCGGGAGCCTCGTCCGCGCCGGCGCCACTCTCGCCATGGGCTCCGACTGGGGTGTCTCGACAGCCGATGTGATGGACCAGATCGACACCGCAGTGACGAGATCGAATCACGATGAGCCGGATCTGGGCCCGCTCAATGAGAACGAGAGGATCACGTTCCTCGATGCGCTCGCCGGGTTTACCGCAGGATCGGCCTACGTGAACCATCGTGAGGACGTCAGCGGGACCCTGGCTGTCGGTATGCTCGCCGACTTGGCGGTCATTGACCGCGATCCAGTGGCGAGTGGGCATATCCGGGATGCGACCGTGGCGATGACCGTGGTTGGTGGACGGGTGGTGTACGAGGAGGTCTGATGGCGAACCCCGCGGTCGAGTTGGCAGGCGTCACCAAACGATTCGGGGACGAGGTCGTCGCGGTGAACGGGCTCGATCTGACCATCGAGGACGGAGAGTTCTTCTCCCTGCTTGGGCCTTCAGGGTGTGGCAAGACCACCACCCTCCGGATGATCGCCGGCTTCGAATTCCCCACTGAGGGGGGCATCCGCATCCACGGGAAGGAGATGGGTCTCAAGCCGCCGAACCAGCGGCCGGTCAACACGGTATTCCAGTCGTATGCACTCTTCCCGCACATGTCCGTGGCCGAGAACGTCGCGTTCGGGCTCAACATGAAGAAGGTCGAGAAATCCGACGTTCAGCGACGGGTGAGCCGGGTGCTCGACCAGGTCCAGCTATCCAAGCGGGCTGACGCCAAGCCGAGCCAGCTCTCCGGTGGCATGCAACAGCGGGTGGCCCTGGCCCGGGCGCTGGTCAACGAGCCAGAGGTCCTGCTCCTCGACGAGCCCCTTGGGGCCCTGGATCTCAAACTGAGACAGGCGATGCAGGTGGAGCTCAAGGACCTGCAGGGCAGAGTCGGCATCACGTTCATCTACGTCACACACGACCAGGAAGAGGCCTTGACCATGTCCGATCGGATCGGGGTCATGAACGAGGGAAGCCTCCTCCAGGTGGGTCGGTCAGAAGAGATCTACGAGCATCCGGCTTCGAGGTTCGTGGCAGACTTCATCGGTGACATCAACCTCATCGATGTCACCATGAACGGGTCGGGCGGAGCCCGTCTCTCCAGCGGTGCCGAGATCGAGTTGCCCGGAGGCACCACCGGTTCGGAGACTCAGATCACGCTGGCTCTTCGGCCGGAGCGGCTCGCGCTCTACGACCTCGACGAGGAGATCCCGGCCGGCTACAACCGGGTCCGGGTCAAGGTCTCCAGGAGGCTCTACTACGGCGATGTCCACTTCTACGACGTGGACGCCGGCATCGGGACCGAGATCGAGGTCAAAGAGGAGAACCGTCCCGGAGTCGAGCTTTACGAGGTGGGCGAGGAGGCGTATCTGGCCTGGAGCCCGGAGGCCGCCAACCTGGTGACGTCCTGATGGCAGCGCCGCCCTTGACCGACCCCGAGGTGGCCGCCCCGGTCACGCCTGAGCTGGAGCATGCGGCGGGGAAAGCAGAGGCGAGGCGGGGATTCCTCATCGCCCTCCCGTCGTTCTTCTACCTCGTGCTGTTGTTCGTCATCCCGTTGGGTTTGGTGTTCGTCTATTCCTTCGCCACTCGCGATTCGACCGGCCTCACCGTGCTCGAGGACTGGAACCTGGAGTCGTACAAGCGTCTGTTCTCGGCAGAGGTCCTGGAGATATTTCTCAGGTCGCTGATCCTGGCCGCCCTCACCACGGTGATCTGCCTGATCGTCTGCTACCCGTTCGCCTTCTACATCGCCACGCGAACGCCGCGAGTCCGAAACATCCTCCTCATCCTGGTGATGATCCCGTTCTGGTCGAACTTCCTGGTCAGGACCTACGCCTGGCGAGTCCTTCTCGGCTCGGAGGGACCTCTCTCCCAGTTGAGCGTGTTGCTCGGCGGTGAGCCGTTTCGTCTCCTCTTCACCAACGTTGCAGTGCTGATCGGGCTCGTGTACGGCTTCATGCCGTTCATGGTCCTTCCGCTCTATGCCGCCCTGGAGCGGATGGATTGGCGGCTGGTCGAGGCAGCTCGAGATCTCTACGCCGATGGTTGGACCGCATTTCGCAAGGTCACTCTCCCTCTCTCGATGCCTGGCGTGGTGGCCGGGTCGATCCTCGTCTTCATCCCTTCACTCGGGGCATACGTCACGCCGGCGCTCCTCGGTGGGGCGAGGACGGTGCTGATGGGTGACTACATCGTCAGCCAGTTCCTGGCCGCCCGCAACTGGCCCTTCGGCTCGGCGCTCTCGTTCGCGGTCATGTTCGTGATGCTGCTGGCGACACTCTTCTACTTCCGGGCCGGGGCGAGGACGTTGTGAACGAGGGAACCCGCCCCCGGGGTTGGGTCGACCGGCTGCTCGCTCTCAACGCCTGGGTGGTCTACCTCTTCTTCTACGCCCCGATCGTCCTCCTCATCGTCTTCTCCTTCAACGACAACAACAATGTCGGGATCTGGACCCAGCCGTCTCTCCGCTGGTACGGGGAGATGTTCCAGGACGAGCGGGTGATGGGGGCTCTGCGCAACTCCCTCATCGTGGCCTTCTTCGCCACCATCGTCTCGACGGTGTTGGGAACGATGCTGGCCATCGCGTTGGAGCGGTACCGGTTCCGGGGCAGGGGGACGCTGGACGGCATCGCCTATCTTCCGATCATCATCCCCGACGTGACCATGGCGGTGATGCTGCTCATCTTCTTCTTTCAGGCTTTTGGGATGCTCGACGATGCGCTGGGAATCAATCTGTCGGCCGGACTTCTCACCATCACCCTGTCCCACATCGCCTTCTGCATCTCCTTCGTCGCCATCGTGGTCCGCGCCCGTCTCTCCCAGTTGGACAGCTCACTCGAGGAGGCCGCCGCCGATCTGTACGCCAACCGCTGGCAGGCATTCCGCAAGGTCACGCTCCCACTGATCGCCCCCGGGGTGGCCGGTGGTGCCCTCCTCGCCCTGACGCTGTCCCTCGATGATGTGGTGGTCACCCAGTTCGTCTCCGGAGCGGGGTCGACAACGCTGCCGGTTTACGTCTTCGGTCTGGTGCGACGTGGAGTCACCCCACTGATCAACGCCGTGAGCACGGTCATGCTGGTGGCCTCGATGGTGCTTGTGGGGATCTCCCTCGGGTTCCAGCGGGGTGCCGAGGCGAGGGGACAGAGGTTGGCCGATCCCGAAGCTCTCCTCGAGGAGATCAGCGCCGATTGATCCGATCCCGACTGCTTCGCCAAGCGCTGCGGCGTGGATAAGGTGTCGGCCACAAGGCGGAATCCCGGGAGGATCCATGCGACGGATGGCGAGGCTATTCGCCTCAATCATGGTGCTTGCACTGCTGGTGGCGGCTTGCGGTGGTGACGAGGGCGGGGAGTCAGATGGCACCACGGCCGAGGGGGGCGAATCGCCCGCCGGGGCTACCGGTGCCGACTGTGCTGTCGACCAGGTGGACGGGGACCTCAACTTCTACAACTGGTCCGAGTACATGGACCCCGAGCTGGTCACCGCCTTCGAGGAGCAGTACGGCGTCGATGTGGTCGAGGACTTCTACGAGTCCAACGAGGCCCTGCTCGCCCAGATGCAGGCTGGCGCGGTATACGACCTGATCGTGCCCTCCGACTACATGGTTGGCATCATGATCGATACCGGGCTCCTCGCCCCGGTCAACACCACAGCGGTCCCCAATATGGAGAACCTTGCTGCGCAATTCACCGAACTGCCCTACGACCCCGGGCCTGGATACTCGGCGGCCTATCAGTACGGCACCACCGGTCTCGGGGTCAATGTTTCCGTGGTTGGCGATGACTTCCCCCGGAGCTGGGACTTGCTCTTCGATCCCGAGCTGACCGCAGACTTCCCCGGTGGGGTCTCGGTGCTCAACGACCCGAGGGAAGCGATGGGGGCGGCCTTGAAGAGCCTGGGTTATTCGCTGAACGACACCGACCTGGCTCATCTCCAGGAGGCTTCGGACCTCATCTCTGCCGGCATGGGCGGCATCGCCACATTCGACTCCGACCAGTACGACGAAGCACTCGTGGCCGGCGAGGTAGCGGTGTCACACGGTTATTCGGGCAACATGATCGTTGGGATCGGCGGAGCGGACAATCCCGACGATTTCGAGTACATCCTCCCCGAAGAGGGGGCGACCCTTTGGATCGACAACATGGCGGTGCCGGCCAACGCCGAGCACCCGTGCACCGCCTTCACCTTCATGAACTACGTCCTCGACGCGGAGAACGGCGCAGCCCTGACCAATTGGAACTACTACGGGACTCCCAACGAGGCAGCGATGGAGTTCGTGGATCAAGAGGTGATCGATTTCTACGCACCGACCTTCGAGGCGGAAGGTCTGGAGATCATCGAGGACACCGGGGACTACGAGATCAACTTCACCGACTACTTCGCCACGGCGAAGGGCTGAAAGTCACCTGGCGTGGGGGGATCTCCACGCCGAATCGGTCAGGACTCGCTTGGCACCGGGCTCTGTGCTGCCGGAGGGCGGCGTTTCTTCCACTGCCGGTAGACGACCAGAGCGATCAGGGTCGGCAACCCGAGCACCAGGAGCAGCATCGGCAGGGTGAAGAGGGCGAAGTGGATTCCCCATTCGGCCACGCCCTGAAGACCGACGACCAGGCTGCGCAGCGCGTCCCGCGCCACTTCGACAGGCTCCCATGTGTCCTCGACGATGGGGACCACGGCCGGGGTCGGAGTGAGGCCGATGGTGAGCGTCGCCAGATCGACGACATCGTCGAGATGGTTCAGCTGTCCCTGGATCTGCTCGATCTGGCCCCGGACGCTCGACACCTCGTTGTAGACACGGAGCAACTCGTCCGGGTCGGCATCGGGCTGCTGTCTCACCTCGGTCAGGAGGGCGCGAAGCTCGACTTCGAGGGCCTCGAGATTGGTGAGGCGGGCTTCGAGGTCGATGTACTCCCCGGTCACGTCCTGGGCGCCCTGTGACTCCGAGACCACCTTCTCCACCGAGCCCTTGATCGAGGTCATGACCTCTGTGAGCTCGGCGGCCGGGATCCGCAGTGTCAGGTTCGCAGCAGGCTGGTCGTCTTCACCCTCAACCGGGTGCACTGTGGCGTCGGCGACGAAACCACCCGATGCCTCGGCCAACGCGATGATCCGGTCGATAGCCGCCCTCGTATCGTCGGCCTCGAGCTGTAGCTGGGCTTGGCGGATCACCTTGCGATCCTGTGCCACCTCGAGGTCAACGGCGATCGCGCCATCGCCCGGCGGGACTGCCTCCGCGCCGGCCGTGGTGGTCGCTGCTTCCTCCCCAGCGGCGAACTCGCTCCGATCGGCGGCCTCCCCGACCGATGTGGTGTCGGCGGCCTGATCGTTACCGCTGCAAGCAGCAATGGCCACTCCCATTGCCAGAATCAATGCCACTCGTCTCATTGGTTTCTCCTCTTTGCGCCCCTTCGGGACTTGGTCGTTGGACGAGCGGATCAGCCGATCGGTTCCGCTGCTGCGAGCGGAGGGCGTGCATTACCGTTGTGGCCATGAACAGCGGGCCGCTCCGGGTGCTCGAGATCTACGGCAACTCAGCCGACTTCGGGCGCATCCACGGCACCGAATGCAAGGCGATGATCCGGGAGTACCTCGACGAGCGACTTGGTCTTTCCGGTGACGCCGGTTGGGCAGGACGCTCCGCCGGGGCAGACACGGTCCTCGCCCTGGCCGACCAGACCCTGGTCCATCACCACGACTACTCGCCATCCCTGTACGAGGAGATGCTGGCGCTGGCCGACGCGGCAGGGATCACACCCGCCGAGGCCGTGGTGGTCGGGGGCTTCACCGACCTCGTCGACTTGGTGCGCGCACACGATGGGTGGGCGCCCATCGAGGATGACTGCACCGCGGTGATCGACCCGGAGAACGGCGTGTTCGCCCAGACCTGGGACATGCACGCCACAGCCGGTGAGTACGTATTGATGCTGAAGCTGGACCCGGTGTCCGGGCCGGCCGCCGTGGTCCAAACCACAGCGGGTTGTCTCGGGCAGATCGGGATGAACGAGGCCGGGATCGGGATCGGGATCAACAACCTCACCTCCATCGGAAAGCCAGGTGTGACCTGGCCTTTCGTAGTTCGCAAGGTCCTGGAGCAGACCGATCTCGATTCAGCCATCAATGCTGTGACCTCGGCCGATCTGGCCGGCGGCCACAACTACCTCCTCATCGGACCCGACGGCGTCGGGGCGAACATCGAGGCCATGCCCGGAACGATCGAGGTGACACGCGTGACCGAGACGCCCTTCGTGCACACCAACCACTGCCTGGACCTCGGGACGAGCCTCGAGGAAGGGGAGCGCACCCCGGAGCACGTGGCAGGCAGCGACGAGAGACTGGAGCGGGGGACGGAGCTTGCCCAGGATCTAGACGGTTTCTTCTCGGACCCGTCGATAGCTCGCCGGGCCGCGTCGCTCGCTGACGTGGCCACCTGTGGGGCCGTCGTGATCCGCCCCCGGGAGAAGAGGCTCGACTCGGTTTGGGGAATCCCGGGCGACAACCCATGGGAGTCGTTCCGTCTGTGAGCGAGGTGACGATCGTCAACCTCGATGCGGATATGGCGGCTGACCTGGAGCACATCGAGGTCACCTGCTTCCCGATGGCCAACCCCCACGACCTGTTGTCCAAGGAGGACATCGTCGCCTACGCCGAGGTGTTCCCGGAAGGCTATTTCGTCGCCATGGCCGATGGCCGGCCGGTCGGCATGGGCGCCGGCATCTATCTCGACTTCGACTTCGAACACCCCCAACACACGATCGCCGGGATCACCGGCGAGCATCAGTGCGCCAACCACGACCCGGACGGCGACTGGTATTACGGGACCGACATCACCGTGCTTCCCGAGTATCGGGGCCGGGGCATCGGCGGCATGCTCTACGAGAAACGGAAGGGCCTGGTGATCCGGGATGGCAAGCGCGGCATCATCGCCGGTGGGTCGCTTCCCGGCTACTTCCAGCACAAGAACACCATGCCCATCGACCAGTACGTGAGCCGCGTCGTTGCCGGCGAGCTTCGCGACCCGACCCTCACCTTTCAGCTCTCACATGGCTTCGAGGTTCTTGGGCTGCTCGAGAACTATCTCGAGGACGAGGCCGACGACGGGTGGGCCGCCCTCATCGTGTGGGAGAACAGGTCCGCATCGACGCCTACGATTGACCCATGACACAAGGACCGCCCAC
>JALDXP010000113.1:0-8390 GCA_032154885.1 Actinomycetota bacterium | reverse complement strand
CCTCAGCGGGGAGGCCGAGCTCGTGGGCGACGATCTGCGCCCAGGTCGTCTCGTGCCCTTGACCCTGGGTCTTGGCGCCGGTGCGCAGGAGAGCCTTGCCGGTCATGTGGATCTTCAACTCGGCCGAGTCGAACATCTTTATTCCCAGGATGTCGTACTCACGGCTGTTGCCGGCGCCGAGTGGCTCGGTCATCGTTGAGATCCCGATCCCGAGCAACCGGCCCCGCTTGGCTGCCTCTTCCTTTTGCTTCAGGAACTCCTCGTAGCCGATCGCCTCGAGACCGACATCCAGACACTTGCCGTACTGACCCGAATCGGTGAGGAAGCCCCACGGAGTCCGATGGGGGAAGTCATCGTCGCGCACGAAGTTGATGCGGCGGAACTCGGCCTGGTCCATGCCCAGGTCGTCGGCGGCGGCCTGCACCATCCGCTCCTGGAAGAACATCGCCTCAGTCACCCGGAACGAGCATCGGTAGGCCACGCCGCCCGGCGCCTTGTTGGTGTACACGCCGCGCGCTTGGAGATGGGCGTTGGGAATGTCGTAACAGGCGAACGCCGAGTGCATCAGGCCGATCTTGAACTTCGAGGGCTGGGCGTCGGAGAAAAAGGCACCATGGTCGGCGGTGGCCTTCATCCGCACCCCGAGGATCCGCCCGTCCTTGCGTAGCGCGAGCTCGCCATGGAGATAGATGTCACGGGCGAAGCCCGTCGAGATCAGGTTTCCGGTCCGGTCCTCGATCCACTTCACCGGGCGCTCGAGGAGGATCGACGCCAGGATCGACGCTACATAACCCGGATAAACCGGCACCTTGTTGCCGAACCCACCGCCGATGTCGGGAGAGACGATTCGGATCATCTGCTCGGGCAGCTCGGCGACCAAGGCGACGGCAGCCCGGATTATGTGCGGGGCCTGGGTCGTCATGTAGACGGTCAGCTTCGATGTCGCTCGGTTGAAGTCGGCGATCGATCCGCAGCATTCGATCGGCGCCGGGTGCGATCGCGGATAGTGGAGGTCGATCTTGGAGATGACGTCGGCTTGGTCGAAGGCCCGATCGGTCCCATCCTCGTCTCCCACCTCCCAGTCGTAGACGACGTTGTTCGACTGATTCTCCTTGTCGTCCCGGATGAGGGGAGCGCCTTCGGCCAGTGACTGCATGGGATTGACGATGACGGGGAGGGGCTCGTAATCGACGACGATCGCCTCACAGGCATCCTTGGCGATGTAGGGGTCGTCGGCAATGACGCAGGCAACCTCCTGTCCCTGGAACCTCACCTTGTCGGTGGCGAGCACAGCCTGGGTGTCGTACGACAGCGTCGGCATCCAGGCCAGGTTGCGGGCAGCCATCGTCTCGCCGGTCAGTACGAGGCGGACGCCAGGCATGGCCCAGGCTTTCGATGCGTCGATCGACTTGATCCGGGCGTGGGCCAAAGGGCTGCGCAGGATCTCCATGTGCAGCATCCCGGGCAGGACGATGTCGTCGACGTAGTTGCCCTTGCCCCGGATGAAGCGGTTGTCCTCGACACGACGCCTGCTGGCGCCCATGCCGCCGATCTTGATCTCGTCGACCGCCGTCATCCCTGATCCTCCAGCTTCCGGGCCGCCCACATGACCGCCTTCACGATGTTCTGATAACCGGTGCACCGGCAGAGGTTGCCGCTCAACGCCCAACGGATCTCGTCCTCGGTCGGGTTGGGGTTCTCATCGAGTAGTGCCTTGGAGGCCATCATCATCCCGGGGGTGCAAAACCCACACTGGAGACCGTGCTCCTCCTTGAACCCCTCCTGGATGGCGTGCAGCTCACTGGGGCCGGCCAGTCCTTCGACGGTCATCACCTCGTGGCCGTCGGCCTGGACGGCGAACATCGTGCAGCTCTTGACCGGCTTGCCGTCGAAGAGCACGGTGCAGGCACCGCAGTTCGAGGTGTCGCACCCGGTGTGGGTGCCGGTCATGTTGAACCCATTGCGGAGGAGATGGGCCAGGACCAGTCGTGGCTCGACTACGGCGGTACGGCTCTCGCCGTTGACCGTCACCGTGATCTGTCTGGTTGGAGTCTCCTCGGCCGCCCCCGGGCTGACCTCCTGGAACAAGCTGGTCATTTCAGGCAGCCTCCTCTTCCGATCGAATCAACCCGTTGAGGATCCGGCTGGTGAACACGCTCACCAGGTGGCGTTTGTAGGAGGCGCTTCCTCTGTGATCGGTGCGTGGTTGGGCTGCCTGGGCTGCAAGGGCGGCGGCTTCGCCGATGGTCTCCGCCGTGAGCGAGCCACCTAGTAGCACCTGGGCGGCGTCTTCGGCGGAGATGGTCGAAGGCCCCACACCGGTCAGGCCGATGCCTGCCCGGGTCACTTCGTCCCCGGACCGGTCGATCGACACCGCGACCCCGACGGTGGCGAAATCGCCGACACGGCGCTCCAGCTTTAGGTATCCGCCTGCCGGGACACCCTTCGGCGCCGGGGCGATGGCTTCTACGACGACCTCGTCGTAGGCGAGGGTGTTCTGGAACGGGCCGTGCACCAGGTCCTTGACCGCGATGGTGCGCCGGCCGCGGGGGCCCTGTGCCACAACCGAGCCGTTCAGCGAAACCATGACCGACGCCCAGTCTCCTTGCGGGTCGGCGTGACAGAGCGATCCCACCAGCGTGCCGCGATTACGGACGATCGGGTCGGCCACCAATGGCGCCGCTGCTGCCATAGTTGGCTGGCGGGTGGCCAGGAGAGATGAGCGCTCGAGGTCGGCATGACGGCACAACGCACCGACGTGGATGGTGCCGTCGGCGTCGATACGGTGATAATCCAGGTCGGCGATCTCGTTTATGTCGATCAGCATCTCGGGCGAGGCGAATCGGAGCTTGATCATCGGGACCAGGCTCTGACCACCCGCCAGGACCTTGGCATCGCCACCACCGTCGGCCAGGAGGGCAGTGGCCTCCTCGATCGACCTGGGAGCCTCGTAGCGGAATCGAGAGGGGTAGATGTCTGCCTCCTTGGGTCTGCTTCAGGTCTGGGGCCCGAGTTGATCTTGGGGCTCGGGCTGACGAGGGGGCGATTGGGGGTCGGGCACGGCGATCGGGAGGGACTCGGCGGCCGGATCTGGTCTGGGCTGCTGATGGGGTGGCCAGGGGCCCTGGACCGGCTGACCGGCAACCTTGAAGTAGTCGACGATCTCCGGCCACGCCCAAATCGTGGGGCTCTCGCCTTCCTTGGGGGCGTTCTCGATCAACTCGTACAGCCGGGGATTGCCGCGGCTGTGCCCGGACGTCTCGACTGCCAAGGTCCACCTCCCGGTCTCGTAGGCCAACCGTTCGCAACCAACGGCCGGACCTCCCATTGCACAAAGGATTCCGGCGCTACCGGAATCCTGCCCGCCGGAACCTTACGCAATCGGCGACCGCCGCGTCGGCCTTCTCGGCCATTACGTCGTGGGCTCGGATCCGGTTCCCGGTCAGAGCCCAAATAAGGATGATGCCGCGCTCAATCGACCTCGACGAGCGACTGGCGCTCGCGATGCCATTTCTCCATCAACGATGGAAGCTCTCGCTCCATGAAGTCGAGGAAGGCGATCGTCTCGCTCAGTCGCTTCCCACCCGGACGATCGAGTCCGATCGTCGACACGCCGGATTCCAACACTTCCTTCCATCGTTTCAGCAACGGCGTGCGCTGGCTAGTGATGGCAAGCCACACGTCGTCGTCATAGATGCGGTAGGTATCGCTGCGCGAGCCTGGCACTCGCTCCTTGCCCAGCATCCCGGCGTTGGTCAAATAGCGGACCGCGCCCGATATGGCAGCCGGGCTCACTCCCAGTCCTTCGGCCAGCTCCCTGGCGGAATAACGATCGGCATCTTCGGCGAGGGCATAGGCGAAGACTCGGGCCGGCATCCGGGGCATGCCAGTTTCAGCCAGGATCAGTGCGAACTCCTCCACGAACGCCAGAAGATCCTTCGTCTCCGAGACCGTCTGTCGTGCTGCGTTCATAAGATTTACAATAGTGTGAAGTCCCTGTACTCTCAACGACATGTCTGCAATCTCTGTTTCCGGCCTCGTCAAGAACTTCGGGCATGTCCGCGCCCTCGACGGGCTCGATCTGGAAGTGGCTCCCGGCGAGGTTCACGGTTTCCTCGGTCCCAACGGAGCGGGCAAGACCACGACCATCCGCGTCCTGCTCGGCCTGATCCGACACGATGCCGGCGCAGCAAGCATGCTTGGAGGTGATCCCTGGACGGACGTCACCGAGCTGCACCGGCGGCTGGCCTATGTCCCCGGGGATGTGACGCTCTGGCCCAAGCTCACCGGGGGTGAGGTGATCGATCTCCTCGGGCGGCTCAGGGGTGGCCTCGACGAGTCGAGGAAGGCGATGCTTTTGGAGCGATTCGACCTCGACCCCACGAAGAAGGGTCGCACGTACTCCAAGGGCAATCGTCAGAAGGTGGCGCTGATCGCCGCATTGGCCTCAGATGTCGAGCTCCTCATCCTCGACGAGCCGACCGCCGGCCTGGATCCGCTCATGGAGGAACAGTTCCGCAAATGCATCGAAGAGGACCGGGTCAACGGGCGCACTGTGTTGTTGGCCAGTCACATCCTCGCCGAGGTCGAGGCCCTCTGTGACCGCGTGAGCATCATTCGCAAGGGAAAGACCGTGGAGAGCGGCACGCTTTCGGACCTGCGCCATCTGACCCGCACGACCATCAGCGCCGAGTTGAGCTCTGACCCTTCTCCGATGGCAGGGTTGTCCGGTGTTCACGACCTCCGGCTCCACGATCACAAGGTGGAGTTCGAAGTGGACTCCGATCGCCTCGACGAAGTTGTCCGGACCCTCGCTCCTCTCGGCGTTCGCAGCCTGGTGAGCCATCCGCCGACTTTGGAGGAGTTGTTCCTACGGCACTACGAGGACGAAGAGGTCTCGGCGTGACGACTCTCGCAGGGACGGGGAAGCTCATCCGGCTCATCCTTCGCCGGGAGCGACTCCGCCTCGCCATTTGGGTCATAGTCCTCGTGATCGTCCCCGTCTTCACCGCAACCGCATTCATCGACCTCTACCCCGACCAGGCCACACGCGAGGCGCTGGCGGCAACTGTTGCCTCCAGTCCCGCGCTGACGGCACTGCTCGGACCGCTCTACGACTCGAGCATCGGCGGGCTCACAGCCTGGCGCTCAGGCACGCTGGGTGCGTTCTTCGTGGCACTCATGGCGATCCTGACCATGATCCGGCACACCCGGGAGGAGGAGGAGACCGGCAGACGTGAGTTGCTGGGGGCCACCGTGGTCGGACGTCATGCCCCCTTGGTGGCTGCGCTGGCCGTGACCATTGGGGCGGGTCTCCTCGTGGCCGGGCTGCTCACTGCAGGATTGGCCGGAGTGGGCCTGCCGCTGGCAGGATCTCTTGCCTTCGGACTGGGGTACGCCGGTGTCGCCATTGTGTTTGCCGGCGTCGGCGCCGTCGCCGCGCAGCTGACCGAGGCGTCCTCGACGGCGCGCGGGATCGGCGTCGGTATCGCCGGGGTCACCTTTCTCCTCCGAATGGCAGGCGACTCGGGTGGGCTGGGAACGGAATGGCTTGCGTGGCTCTCTCCGATCGGATGGTTCAGCCGTCTGCGGCCCTTCGCCGGCGAGGACTGGTGGGTGTTGATCCTCTGGCTGGGCTTGTCCACTCTTCTCATCACGGCAGCCGCGCTGGTCGCCTCCAGACGGGACGTCGGGGCGGGTGCTCTCCCACCACGGCCCGGGCCCGCCGATGCGGCACCGGGATTGAGCAGTCCGCTCGGGTTGGCGTGGCGTCTGCACCGCGGATCGGTGATGGGCTGGACTATCGGGCTGGCCGTGCTCGGGGCGGTGTACGGGACCGCAGGAGACAGCATTCAGGGCATGCTCGAGGGCAATCCTCAATTGCAGGAGATCTTCGAGCAAATGGGCGGCGCGCAGGGGCTGACCGACACCTTCTTCTCCACGGTCGTCGGGATCATCGCCCTCATCACTTCCGCCTACGCCATTCGTGCCGTTCTTCGACTCGATGTCGAAGAGGAAGCCATGCGCGCCGAATGGGTGCTCGCGACGGCGACACCACGTTCTCGATTCGCTTGGAGCCATTTGATTTTCGGGTTGGCAGTGCCGGTGCTGATCCTTGCGGTCGCCGGGTTGGTAGCGGGTGCGACCTACGGGGCGATCGTCGGCGATGTCGCCGACCAGGCCCTGCGAGTGCTCGGCGCGGCGATGCTTCAACTCCCGGCGGTCTGGATCCTGACCGGCACCGCCATGGCCTTGTACGGACTCGCTCCCAAAAGGGTGGGCCTGAGCTGGGGGGTGCTGGTGGCGTGTCTGATCCTGGGTCAGCTAGGCCAGATCCTCCGTTTCCCGCAGTGGAGTCTGAATCTGTCCCCGTTTACGCATATCCCGGTGTTCGGCGATGACATCGAGGTGTTGCCCTTGGCGGTCCTGCTCGTGGTAGCCGGCGCCCTGATCGCTGCCGGTCTGGTCGGATTCCGCCGACGCGACATGACCTAGCGGTCACTCGCCACCTACCGTTCGCAGGACATGTTCGACAGCCTGACCCAACGGTTCGAAGACGTCTTCGCCTCGCTGCGAGGAAAAGGGCGCCTCTCCGAAAAAGACATCGACGCTGCCTTGCGGGAGGTCCGCCTCGCTCTGCTCGAAGCGGACGTGAACGTCAAGGTCGTCAAGGACTTCCTGGCTCGGGTCAAGGATCGAGCCATGGGAGAGGATGTCTCCAAGTCGCTTTCACCCGGCCAACAGGTGATCAAGATCGTTCATGAGGAACTGGTGACCACTCTCGGATCGGAGGCGGTGCCCCTCAAGAAGACTGCTCCTCCGTTGACGATCCTCATGGTCGGGCTCCAGGGGTCGGGAAAGACCACCACCGCCGGCAAGCTCGCCCTCCTCCTCAAGAGCCAGGGCAAGAAGCCATTGCTGGTGGCGGCCGATCTGCAGCGTCCGGCTGCCATCGACCAGCTGGAGACCCTCGGTGGCCGCATCGACGTGCCGGTATTCGTCGACCGAAAGGGCAAGCCCGCCCGTCTGGTCAAGGCCGCCATGAAGGAGGCGGCGCGGACAGGCAGAGACGTCGTGATCGTCGACACCGCGGGCCGCCTCCAGATCGACCAACAACTCATGAGCGAATTGGACGATGTCCGAAAGGCGTCCGACCCCGACGAGGTGCTGCTCGTCGTGGATGCCATGACCGGCCAGGATGCAGTCAACGTGGCTTCCGGTTTCCAGGAGCGCGTCGGGCTCACCGGTGTCGTCCTCTCCAAGCTCGACGGTGACGCTCGGGGCGGGGCTGCGATCTCGGTGCGCGAAGTGACCGGGGCGCCGGTGAAGTTCGCCGGCATGGGCGAGGGTCTCGAGGACCTCGAGCCTTTCTATCCCGATCGAATGGCCTCCCGGATCCTGGGCATGGGCGACGTGATGGGCCTCATCGAGAAGGCCGAGGCGACCTTCGATGAGGCCGAAGCGGAGAAGGCGGCGAAGAAGCTGCAGAAGGGCGAATTCACGCTCGAAGACTTTCTTGCCCAGTTTCAAGCGATGAAGAGGATGGGGCCTCTGAAGGACATCCTTGCTATGATCCCGGGTTCCGGTTCGCTCATGCGCGAGGTGGATGTCGACGACCGTGACTTGCGTCGCGTCGAGGCGATCATTCAGTCGATGACTCCAGAAGAGCGCCGGAACCCAAAGCTCATCGGTGGCAGCCGAAAGCGCCGCATCGCGTCCGGTTCGGGCACCAGGCCCCAGGACGTGAATCGGGTGCTCAAGCAGTTCGTCGACGCGCAGAAGATGATGAAGATGCTGGCCGGCGGCAAAGGGACCCCCTCGTTGCAGGGTCTCTTCCCGGCGCAGCGAACCAAGAGGTGAATCGATGGCCGTGAAGATGAGATTGATGCGGATGGGGAAGAAGAAGACCCCTTCGTATCGCGTGGTGGTGGTCGACGGCCGTGCGCCCCGTGATGGCCGCTACATCGAGCAGATCGGGCGCTATGACCCGCAGCAAGACCCGTCGCTCGTCGAGATCGACAACGAGAAGGCAGCGTCGTGGCTCTCGAAGGGCGCCCAGCCCACCGAGGCCGTCGAGAAGCTCCTCAACATCTCCGGTGCGATGAACACGATGAAGGTCCGCACCGGTCAGATCCATACAGTCGGGGCAAAGCCGGCCGCGGCGCCGGCCGAGGCATCACCCCAGGCTGATGAGCCGGTCGCCGAGACGCCCGCGACTGCCGGGGAAGCCGTCACCGAGACACCGGCTGCCGAGGAGCCGGTTGCCGAGGAGATAGCAGCCGACACGTCCAACGAGGAGGAGTGATCTTGGCCAAAGGCGAGATCGTCGAGCGAGTGGTGACCTATGTGGTCAAGAGCATCGTGGAGGAGCCCGACGAGGTCTCCGTGAC
>JALDXP010000112.1:0-8409 GCA_032154885.1 Actinomycetota bacterium | reverse complement strand
GCCAGTGCCGGGATCAGCCACCGTTTCCTTGGTTGTGGCGCCTTGGGCTCGACTGTCTTCAAATCAACCATCTCGTTTCCCCTTTCGGATCGGTCTCTGAGGGAATCGATGTCCACAGCCTCGACCGGGTCGAGCAAGTCCAGCGACGGCACCGGGTTCGCCTTGGCGAACATTGCGACGACCTGGGCATCAGTGATCACGATCCACCTCCTTTCCGAACAGCGGGGGGTTGACGATCTCTGGTGAGTTTCCGATATTCCTCGGCGAGGTTGTGACGGGCCCGGTAGGCACGCTGTTTGACGGCTGTGACTTCGATGCCCAGCACCGTTGCCACCTCGGCGTGCGAAAGCTCCTCCCAGAGGGTGAGACGGAGGATCTCCTGATCGACCGGCTTCAGACGGGCCGAAGCGATTAGCACCTCTCGATGCTCCTCACTCCTGACCAGAAGCACATCGGGCGCCATTTCCTCGACCTGAGCCAAGGAATGGAGCCGCTCTGTGAGCCGTCGATTCCGCACCCGGTGCCTCCACTGGTGGGATAGCACCTTGTAGGCGACTCCATACAGCCAGGGGAGAGTCGCCGCCCCGCCGGGGACTTCGTCGATCCTGCGCCAGGCCACGAGGAAGGTGTCGGAGACTGCATCCGGCACCTGGGATCCCGAGGTCCTTCGTGCGCAGTAGGCCTGAATCGACCGGACATGACGTCGGTAGATCTCGGCGAACCTGGCTTCATCATCTGTTGCGGGCTGTCGTCTGGTCCCGGTCGTCATCTCACTCCATGTGCCCGGCCTGCGCATCTGGTAACAGGATCTTTTCAGGTGACCTAGTCGAGAATCCGGGCATTAGACAACCAGAGCAACCGGGGGGTTGCCGGGCGAGCACCACGTTCCCGGGACGTGGAGCCCGTCCCGATGGGCGAAACCTACTGAGCGGGCAGCGGCTGACCGGCGGCGAAGGCGTTCAACACCTCGGTCGCAGCAGGGTCGTCCCGCACCAGATACGACACGCCGCCCTCTTCAGCGCCGACGACCGGAAGGGTCATTGATTCGGTGACAGCGGCAGAACGCATCCCCCACCCGGTCCTCGCCAGATCGAAGACTGTGAGACCCGAGTCGGCAGTGAGATGAGAGCCAACCGCCGTCACCACGAGAGGACTGCGGACCAGACCTGAAGGAGACGACGCCGCGGCCATGATCTTGGTCAGGACCTCGCGCTGTCGGGCGGCACGAGCCACGTCGCCACCACCCTGAGCTACCCACTCCCCATCAATCTGTTCCTCGTAACTGCGCGAACGGGCATACGCCAGCGCGGTCGCGCCATCGACCGTTTGCACGCCGGCGCCGATATCCAGCCCCGACTTGGCGTCGCGGGCCGGGTAGGGAATGTCGAGCTCGATGCCCCCCAATGCGTCGACGATCCCGGCAAACCCTCCGAACTCCACCTCGAGATAGTGGTTCGGCCGCACCCCGGTCGCGTTGGCGACTGTGTCCACGAGGAGATCAGGGCCACCGAAGGCGTAAGCCGCGTTGACCTTGTTCACTCCCTCGCCTGGTATCTCGACCCTGAGGTCGCGAGGTATCGACAGCAGCTGTCTCCGCCCATCCACCACTTGGGCCAGGATGATTACGTCGGCGCGGGCGCCGGCGAAGTCACCGAAACTCCCTTCCAGGTCGTCGGGGAGGTTCTCCCTGCTGTCGCTGCCCACGATGAGATAGACCCCATCTCCCGCTGCCAGCGAAGGCATCGGTCCAGCGTCCTCCATCTGAAAGTCGGCGAGGAAGGTGAGCCCGACCAGCGTGGCGGCGGCCAGCACCAGTAAGACCAGGATTCGGATGGTCCACCGCTGTCCTCGGCTGTAGCGACGACGACGTGTCTTCGGCGGAGCACCGCGGGTTGGCGTCTTGATAGCAGGGTTGTGAGTCATGACGATCGCACGAACGTGCCGGAAAGACGGTAAACCTGACCTAACAGTTAGTCGCGCACCTTTGGCACGCACCCCTTCCAACTACCACGGGCCTCTCGTACGTTCGAGCCATGTACGCGGCAGCCACTTCGGTGGCCCTCGTGGGGGGAGAGGCGCGACCTGTACGCGTCGAAGCACATGTCGGGCGTCAGAGCGAGGCTTTCAAACTCTCCGGTCTCCCCGACACCGCCGTGCGCGAGGCAAAGGACCGGGTTCGCGCCGCGGTCGCCTCGGCCGGGATCCGTTTTCCCAATCGGACGGTCACGGTGAACCTCGCCCCCGCCGACCTCCCCAAGGGAGGGACGGACTACGACCTTCCGATCGCCTTGGGCATCCTCGCTGCCAGCAAGGAGATCCCGCCACTCCGTGACGCTGTCGTCGTCGGCGAACTTGCACTCGACGGCGCTGTCAGGGCGGGATCCCACGCGTTCGGGGCTGGCGTGTTGAGTGCCAGGCAAAACGTGCCTTGCCTAGTGGCCACCACCGTCGTCGGGGAGGCGGCATCAATTCCCGGGGCCACCGCTTATGGAGTCGCCAGTCTGGCGGACGCGGTGGACCTTCTCAGGGGAGGTCTGGAGACCGTTGAGCCGGCACGACCAGGGGCTCCTGTGCCCGAAGAGGGGGCACCAGACTTGGCCGATATCAGAGGCCAGCCGATGGCGAGGCGAGCACTCGAGGTGGCGGCAGCCGGCGGACACCATCTGCTGATGCATGGCCCGCCGGGATCTGGCAAGACCATGTTGGCCCGGCGAATGATCGGAATCCTCCCACCGCTCGAGATCGCGGAGGCGGTTGAGACGGCAATGCTCTGGGCTGCAGCGGGCCGGCGTCGGGGGCTGGTCGTAACTCCACCATTTCGCGCTCCCCATCACACGGCCTCCAAGGCGGCGCTCGTCGGAGGCGGAAGCGGTAATCCGGTCCCAGGCGAGGTATCCCTCGCACACAGGGGTGTTCTATTTCTGGACGAGCTGGCCGAATTCCCTCGCAGTCATCTCGACACGCTCCGCCAGCCGTTGGAGGAGGGTGTCGTATCCGTCGCCCGGCGGGGATCCTCCCTCGATTTCCCGGCCTCGTTTCAGCTCCTGGCTGCGACCAACCCGTGTCCCTGCGGATATTTCGGCGACGGCCGCCGGCCGTGCGACTGTCGCCCGGCCATCCTGGGACGGTATCGGTCCCGGATCTCCGGCCCACTCGTTGACCGATTCGACCTGATCGTCCGCGTGGGCCGGGTCCAAGCCACTGAATACTCAGGGCCCAAGGGCGAGACGAGTGCCTCAGTCGCCCGTCGGGTCGAGCAGGCGCGGGCCGCTCAGTCGGAACGCGGTCAGATGAACCGCTATCTCGAAGCGGGCGATGGGCAGGAATCGAAGGCTGCGCGAGGTCTGGTGGCGATGGCCGTCGGAAACGCGGTGCTTACCGCCCGAGGCGGTGACCGCGTCCGTCGAGTAGCGCGCACCATTGCGGACCTGGAAGGAGCAGACCAGGTCGAGGAGCACCACATGGCCGAGGCCGTCGGCCTTCGCGGCGAGTGGCGGGATGAATGACCTGCGGGTGATCGTCCCAAACGGACCGGATTACCCCGTGGGTCTGCACGACTTGGAGGATCCTCCACCCCTATATGTCCTCGGCGTCACCACGACCGCCCCGGCTGTTGCTGTCGTGGGCACGAGGAAGTGCACGCGCTATGGCCTCAATCTGGCCGAGGCCTTCGGCCAAGCCCTTTCCCGGACGGGATGGACCACGGTGAGTGGTCTGGCCAGGGGAATCGACGCGGCTGCTCATCGCGGAACTCTCCGGGGGCAGGGCAGGGCCGTGGCGGTTCTGGGGTCTGGAGTCGATGTCGTCTACCCGGTCGACAACACCGATCTCTATCGATCGATATTGGGGAGCGGCGGGGCGATCGTGTCCGAGTACCCACCCGGGACCAGGCCCGACCGCTGGCGGTTCCCAGCGCGAAACCGCATCATCGCGGGCATCTCCTCGGCCGTCGTCGTGGTCGAGGCCGGGGTGAAGGGCGGGGCATTGATAACGGCGCGTCTGGCTGCCGAGATGGGACGTCCGGTCTTGGTGGTCCCTGGTGATGTCGACCGATCCGCCTCGGTCGGGTGCAATCTGCTCATACGCGACGGAGCTCATCCGGTCCTTGGAGTCGACGACCTGCTGGCCGAGCTCGAGCTGATCCTCGGCAAGCCGCCCAACCAAACACCCCCTACAGCGAGCATCATCCCGGCGACGGGACTGGCCATAGACGATCTGCCCTCGATATGGGATTGCACGCCTGCCGAGGCTTTGGCCCGTCTCGCCAGGATGGAGGTCGCCGGCGAAGCGCGCCGGGTGGGCGATGTGGTGCTGCCGGGCTCGGGTTGACCGGACCGGAGTTACGTCCGCCAATAGCATCTGGCCTGTGAGGATCCCTCCGATGCCGGATTGGGCCGCCGGGCCAGTCGACGGATACCTCGATCGCATGCGTGATCAGCGAGAGCTCTCCCCACACACCCTCGAGGCCTACCGGCGCGATCTGGCCCAGTTCTTCGCCTACTGCGGGGAGGAAGGAGTGGGCTCGATTGGTGCTGTGCGCCGACAGCACGCCCGCCGTTACCTCGGCTCCCTCTCCGCCCAGGGATATTCGAAGAGGTCGATGACACGCAAAGCATCTGCCGTTCGATCTTTCTACAACGATGCCGGTCGCCGGAACTCGGCGACGGTCAACCCATTCGAGGGTGTCTCCAGACCCCGGCTCGACAGGCCGCTGCCGCATGCCCTTCCCAGCCGGACCTTGGTGCATGCCATCGAGACCATCGATCCCACGACCCCTGAAGGATTGCGGGATCGTGCGCTGATCGACACCCTGTATTCGACCGGGCTACGGGTCTCCGAGCTCGCTTCGCTTTCGGTCGATGATGTCGGCGGTGACATGGTGACCGTTGTCGGCAAGGGGAGGAAAACCCGTCGTGTCCCGATTGGCCGGCCCGCCCAGGAATCTGTCCGCCGTTATCTCGGTCTCGGAAGGCCAGAGCTGGCAGGGGCAACCGCCGGGGACTCCCTGTGGGTGGGGCTGCGGGGCGGACCGCTGGGAACGCGGGGCATCCGGTCGGTAGTCAGAAAGCGTGTCGCCACCTTCCCCCACGCCCTCCGGCACAGCTTCGCCACCCATCTCCTCGAAGGCGGCGCCGATCTTCGCTCGGTACAGGACCTGCTCGGTCACACCGACCTGGCCACGACCCAGATCTACACTGCCGTCACCCGTCAGCACTTGAGAGGCACTTATGACCGAAGCCACCCGAGGGCCTGAGACCGGACAGGTCGATGCCCTGTGGGAGCGCTTCAAGGCATCGGCCGACGCCGATGCCCGTGAGCGACTGATCCTCCATTACTCACCCCTGGTCAAGTACGTGGCGGGTCGGATCGGAGCCGGGCTGCCGCGCTCGGTCGACCAGAACGACCTCGCCAGCTATGGGCTCTTCGGCTTGATCGACGCCATCGACAAGTTCGAGCTCGAACGAGGCTTCAAGTTCGAGACGTATGCGATCAACCGCATCAGGGGAGCCATTCTCGACGAGCTCCGCGCCCTCGACTGGGTGCCGCGCTCGGTGCGTTCCAGGGCCCGTCAGATCGAGACCGCCGTGGCCGAGTTGGAGCACACATTGCAGCGGGCACCGACCGACCAGGAGCTGGCCGACACTCTGGAGATGGATGTCGGCGATTTGCAGGGCGCTCTCGCCGAGATCGGGCGCTCGGGTATCGCAGCCCTCGACGAGTTCGTCGGTTCCGACTCGTCGACGTCTGTGGGCGACATGCTTGCCGACCCCACCGGGGTGTCGCCAGAGACCGCGTTCCAGGCCGAGGAGACACGTCATGGGCTGGTTGACGCCATCAACCGCCTTCCCCAGCGGGAACGGCTCGTGGTGACGCTCTACTACTACGAGGGCATGACGCTGGCCGAGATCGGTGATGTGCTCGGTGTCACGGAGTCACGGGTTTGCCAGATCCACGCCAAGACGATGATGTCGCTTCGCAATCGGCTCGGCGAGCCGTCCTGGCAATAGCGTTTTACGTTTTACGTTCTACGCCCGTACCATTCACCCCATCACACACGTCTGTTGACCCTCACTGGTCGGGCGCGTCCCGAAAGAGGGTCATCCGTGAAAACGGATAGGCACTCGCCGGCAGGCGGAGGAACAACCAGAAAGGAGCAGCTTTGGCTGTCTCGATGAAGCAACTCTTGGAGGCGGGTGTCCATTTCGGGCATCAGACCCGCCGATGGAACCCAAAGATGCGCCCCTACATCTATGGGGAGCGCAACGGAATCCACATCATCGACCTACGTCAGACGGTGGAACAGACCGCCGCTGCCGCGGACTACGTCAAGAACCTCACCTCCGATGGAGGGGTCGTCCTTTTCGTTGGCACGAAGAAGCAGGCTCAGGCCGCGGTGGCCGAGCACGCCACCCGGTCCGGCATGCCGTATGTCAACTATCGCTGGCTCGGTGGCATGCTCACCAACTTCCAGACCATCCAGAAGCGGATCTTCTACATGCGCGAGTTGCGTCGTCTCGAGGCGAGCGGCGAGATCAACAACCTCCCCAAGAAGGAGCGCTTGAAGCTCCGGCGTGAGCTGGCGAAGCTGGAGCAGAACCTGGGTGGTGTGGTCGACCTTCAGAAGACCCCCGACGCCGTGTTCATCGTCGACGTCAACACCGAGGCCACAGCAGTCACCGAGGCTGCCCGTCTCGGCATGCCCGTGATCGCCCTCGTCGACTCGAACAGCGATCCCGACCGTGTGGATTACGTCATCGCCGGGAACGACGATGCCATCCGCGCCGCCGATCTCATCGCGGGCGCGATCGCCGATGCTGCCCTTGAGGGGCGGAGGATGGCCGGCGCCAAGGCTTCCAAGGGTGACAATCCCGATGACGAGTCCCCAGACTCCGAGCCCATGATCGATGAGTCGATTCCGGACTTCGAGCAGGAGCCTGCTCCCGCCGCTGTGTCAGCCGATGCCGGCGCGGAGCCCAAGACGGAAACAGTCGAGAATGGCTGAGTTCACGGCCAAGGACATCCAGAAGCTGAGGCAGGACGCCGGCGTCGGGATGATGGACGCCAAGACGGCACTCACCGACGCCGGGGGAGACCTGGAGAAGGCGTTCGAACTGCTTCGAGAACGGGGCCAGGCCAAGATGGCCAAGCGGGCCGACCGGGAGGCCAACGAGGGAACCATCGGCAGCTACATCCACATCCAGAACGACCGACCGGTCATGGGGGTTCTGGTAGAGCTGGCCTGTGAGACCGACTTCGTCGCCAAGAGCGATGAGTTCCGCCAGACGGCAAACGACATTGCCATGCACATCAGCTGGGGACGGCCCACGTGGGTCACCCGCGACGAGGTGGACCAGGATGCGCTGGCCAAGGAGCGCGAGCTCATCTCACGTCAGGCCGTGGCCGAGGGCAAGCCGGAGAATGTCGTGGAGCGGATCGTGGACGGGAAGATCGAGTCGTGGTTCGCCGAGAACGTCCTCTACGACCAGAAATTCGTCAACGCCGAGAAGTTCGACGGCACTGTCGGCGACATGGTGGGCAACCTCGCGTCCAAGATGGGTGAGAACATCTCGGTGCGCAGGGTTTCCCGCATCGCCGTCGGCGAGTAGGAGGCGAATTGTCCAATCCCCCGGTGAGAAGGGTCATCCTCAAGCTGTCCGGTGAGGCTTTTGCCGATCCGGGCATCGGATACGGCATCGATCCTCTGACAGTCGTCAGGGTCGCCGAGGAGATCGCCGAAGGGCACTCCGACGACATCCAGATCGCGGTCGTCGTCGGCGGAGGCAACATCTTTCGCGGAGTGAGCCAGGCAGCGAAAGGCATGGACCCCGCATCGGCCGACTACATGGGGATGCTGGCCACCGTCATCAACGCCCTTGCCCTTCGCGATGCACTGGAGAAGGCTGGGGTGCCCACCCGGGTCCAGAGCGCCATCACCATGCAGGAGCTGGCAGAGCCGTACATCCGCCTCCGCGCCATCCGCCATCTGGAGAAGGGCCGTGTCGTGATCTTCGCTGCCGGGACCGGCAACCCGTTCTTCACAACCGACACCACTGCAGCCCTCAGAGCAGTCGAGCTCGGCGCCGATGCTCTCCTCAAAGCGAGCAAGGTTGATGGCATATACGACGCCGACCCGGCCACCCATCCCGACGCCAAGCGCCTCGATGAGCTTTCCTACATGGACTTCATCTCGGACGAGCTCAGAGTCATGGACACCACCGCCGTTACGATGAGCAAGGAGCACGGTGTGCCGATAGTCGTGTTCGACATGACGACACCTGGCAACATCGTCAAGGCGGTGAACGGCGAGAAGATCGGCACCGTGATCCACTGACGAGGAGGAACAGTGATCAGCGACCTCCTGACCGAGGCCGAGCACAAGATGGACCAGGCCACCGACCACGTGGCCTC
>JALDXP010000111.1:0-8479 GCA_032154885.1 Actinomycetota bacterium | reverse complement strand
GAGTGGGAGGCACTCGAGTCCACGCTCCGGGCATCTTCCTGAAGGCGGGTGCCGTCATCGCGATGACCGTCGGATTGATCGCCTGCAATCAGACGGAGGGTACGGCCCGCGGCGTGGTCACGGCTGTGGATGGGACCTTGGAAGAGGTTACGTCTTTCGAAGTCCTGG
This sequence comes from Actinomycetota bacterium, assembly GCA_032154885.1. Taxonomy (GTDB): domain Bacteria; phylum Actinomycetota; class Acidimicrobiia; order Spongiisociales; family ZC4RG35; genus JARDZU01. The sequence continues at coordinate 8,311 of JALDXP010000111.1, read as the reverse complement.
TCGAAGGGTCCGAGATCGAGTTCACTCCCATCGCTGATGGGAATTACGACTTCCCGCTGTCCCATCTCAGGGAGCACCAACGCACCGGCGAGCCGGTTCTCGTTGGGTGGGAGATCGTGGGTAGCGTGCGGTACGCACTGAGCCTGGCTGACGGGTAGAGGGCGCCCAACCGAGTACGAGGAGCACATGCCGATCGACCTACCGCCAGGTCATTTCTTCCTACCCGGTCCTACCGAGGTCCATCCGGACGTGCTCGCCGCCCAAGCTCGCCCGATGATCGGTCACCGGGGACGGGCCATCGAGGCATTGCTCGCCCGTCTCCAGGAAGGCCTGAAGAAAGTGTTTCTCACCGAGCAGCCGGTCATCGTGTCCACCTCGTCGGCCACGGGTCTCATGGAGGCTTCGGTCCGAAATGGAGTGGCAGGCGGCAGGGTCTTGAGCCTGGTGAACGGCGCTTTCTCCTCGAGGTTCGCCGAGATCGCGATGGCTTGTGGTCACGACACCGAGGTCTGGTCGGTGGATTGGGGCATGGTTCATGATCCCGCCCAGCTCGACGCCAAATTGGAGCAGGGACGATTCGATGCGGTGACCGTGACCCACTCCGAGACCTCTACCGGAGCCCTCCAGGATCTCGAGGCGATCGCCTCGGTGACCCGGCGGCACGAGGGTGTGATGCTGCTCATCGACTCGGTTACCGGAGTGGCCGGGGCCGAGGTCCGCACCGACGCATGGGCTCTGGATTTCGTCCTCACCGGGTCGCAGAAGGCGCTGGCGCTGCCTCCGGGCCTCGCCTTCGCCGTCGCCTCACCGGCGATGCTCGACCGTTCCGCCCAGGCCACCAACAAGGGCTACTACTTCGACCTGTTGCCGCTCATGAAGTCTTTGGAAGCATTTCAAACTCCCTCGACACCTGCGATCTCGCTGCTGTATGCCCTCGAGGTCCAGTTGGAGAGGATCATGGCCGAGGGCATCGAGCAACGTTGGAATCGGCACGTGGCGATGCGGTTGGCCACGATCGACTGGGTCGAGGCGATGCGGGCAGAAGGTTCCGAGATCGCAGTGCTAGCACCGGAAGGTCACCGCTCACCGACGATCACATGCATCAGCTTGCCGGAGGGCCACTCCGGCCCTGACGTGGTCGCGGCTATGAGAGAGCGGGGGTGGGTCATCGGCGGCGGCTACTCGAGACTCAAGGAGTCGACTATCCGAATCGGGCACATGGGCGATCATGACCCTCAGGTGCTCGGCGAGTTGCTCGGCGACCTCGGTGAGGTCTTGGTTTGACCATGCCATATCGGGTGGTGGCTACCGATCGTGTCTCGAAGAAGGGTCTGGCGCCACTACGTGATGACGATCGCTTTGACGTGGTCATGATCAAGGATTCCTCGGACCCGGAGTTCGCAGCCGGATTGAAGACTGCTGCGGGTCTGATCGTTCGCAGCGCTACCCAGGTCGATGCCTCACTGTTGCAGGCGGCGCCCGACCTCAAGGTGGTGGGGCGCGCCGGTGTCGGCGTGGACAACATCGACGTGGCCGCCGCCTCCGAGCGGGGCGTGGCGGTGATGAACGCCCCTGGTGGAAACACGATCTCTGCCGCGGAGCTGACCATGGCGCTGATGCTGGCGGTCGCACGAAGGGTGACCGTGGCCGATAGGTCGATACGTCAGGGCCGATGGGAGCGATCGAACTTGCAAGGCGTCGAGCTGAGAGGGAAGACACTGGGTGTCATCGGGGCTGGCCGCATCGGATGGGAGGTGGCGAAGCGTTGCCGGGCCTTCGGGATGGACGTGGTCGTGTACGACCCGTATTTGCCCGTTGACAGAGTCGACGAGCTGCACCCGCATCTCGTGTCTCTGGACACGCTGATCGAGAGTTCGGACGTCATCACGCTCCATGTGCCACTCAACGCCGAGACGCGCGGCTTGATTGGCGAGGATTCGCTGGCCCGGATGAGGAAAGGGGCTTTCGTTCTGAATGTCTCACGTGGTGGAGTGGTCGACGAGGCGGCGCTGGCCAAGGCACTGAACAACGGACGTATCGGAGGTGCGGGTCTCGACGTCTACGAGCACGAGCCGCTGTCGCCGGACAGCCCACTGCTCGACGCTCCCAACCTCGTGCTCACGCCCCATCTCGGCGCATCGACCAAAGAGGCTCAGATCCAGGTGGCTCTCGAGGTAGCCCGAAGTATGCGGACCGCCCTTGCCCAAGGGGACCTCTCCGCCGCCATCAACGCGTCGGACCTGGCCAACGCCGCCGGTCTGAGCTGACATCTCCTCTCCCCTAAGGGGAGGTGGCCCGAGGGGCCGGAGGGGGATCCTCGAGGGAGAGGTGCCGGGAGGTCCCACCTCCCCGGCTTCGCCGGTACTCACCTTGGGGGGGAAACTCAGCCGAGAACGAGTGTGATCGCTGCCTCGGACTCGGCCGCTGGCTCCTCCGGCTCCTCGTCCGGGCTGCGGGCGAACATGACCGCCAGGATGAAGACGATGACTGTGCCGATCCCAATCACCGCGACCATCACCTCGCCGAACGACAGCTTGATGTTCGGCTTGGTCCCGGCGAGGGAGGCGAAACCGAGGATTCCGGCCGCGGTGAGAATGCCGATGACGGCCGCGCCACCCGTGCCGAGCTCTTCGGATTCGAGGAGCGCCCAGGCGAAGGGGAGAACGAGGATCAGTAACAAGATCAGAGCCGTGAGGGGGATGCTGATGGCCGATCCGAGGCGTCGCCTCACACTGTCGATCTCTTCGCCGGAACCTTCGGGCACGGCAACCGGCACTCCGATTGCCTGAGTGACCGCTGCCGTGAGACCGCCGAGGACTGCGCCTCCGATTGCCATCACCCCGATGGTGGCGAGGACCGGAAGCTGAACGACACCTTCCGTGCCTTCCACCGGGATCCCCAGGCCGGTGAGTACCGCACCGGCCACCACCCCAAGGAAAAGGCCGATCAGGGCGCCGATCCAGGCGGTTGAGCTCGGTGAGTTGCTGAGCTGCATCCCGGGATTGGCCCATGACGCCGCGGCCCGTGAAAGCGAGGCGATTACAGCCCCGAAGACGACGCTGATCAACGCAGCACCGATGATCACGCCGTTGGAATTGACCTGGATGACCGGGATGAAGGACTCCTCGCCGGTGACGGTGGACGTAGCCGCCCACCAGTTGCTGGCGACGACGAAGCCGATCAGTCCGAGCCCGGCCCCGGTCCATGCCCCCACTCTCACGGAGGTCCGCACGCGGCGCCGCAGCGATACCGGCTCCAGGACCACTTCCGGCTCCGGCTCGACCACCACTGCCGCCGCTACCGGCGCTACCTCCGGTTGAGTGGTCGATACCGGCTCGGGCTCTGCAACAGGGGAGGAGGCGGGCTCCGTCGGTTCGTCGGTCCCGGGGGCAGGTTCCTCGGTCGGGGTCTCGGCAGGCGCCGGCGCCGATCCGGCGGCTGGAGCGCCTCCTGCCCACGCGTTCAACACGTCGTCCACCGATGTGCCGTTGGCCGTGGCTCTGGCCGCGGCCGATCGTTGCACCAATGTCTCGGGCACGTTCAGTGCGTCGGCAGCTGCGGTCAGCAGTTCACTCACGGGCCGCGATAGTAATTGGATCCACCCGTGACGACCTCCGCCCCATCCACGGCCCGCACCGCCCACGCGTCCGTCACGGTGCCCGGCTCCGCCAAGGCGATGACGCAGCCGCCGAAGCCGGCGCCGGTGAGTCGGGCTCCGAAGACACCCGGGGTGGAAACCAGCGCCTCGACCGCGGAATCGAGAGCAGGGGTGGACACCTCGTAGTCGTCACGCAGACTGATGTGGCTTGCCGTCATCAGCCGGCCGGCGGTCTTCAAATCCCCTGATCGAAACGCTTCGACGCATTGGCGCACTCGGTCGTTCTCGGAGACCACGTGTCTGGCCCGTGCGTGCAGGACCGGGTCATTGAGTGGTGAGAGATCGTCGATCCCTGCCAGGCGAAGGGGTCCGATCACTTCCTCGGCGGCATGGCAGGCGGCAACCCGCTCCGAGTATGGGCTCCCCGCAACGGTGCGGTGGGAGATGTACTTGACGACTATCTCGGCGCCCTCGGGCAGCGGGACCGGCTCGACCGTCAGATCGTGGCAATCGAGCAGCACTGCATGGCCATCGAGCCCGTGGAGCGAGGCCATCTCGTCGAGGATGCCGGCGGGGACCCCCGTGGCGGCTTGCTGGGCTCGCTGGCAGAGAAGAGCGACCTCTAGCCTTGAAAGGTCGGCGTCGGCGCCCAGAGCGAGGGCAAGGGCGACCCCGAGGGCGCCTGACGAGGAGAGCCCGGCGCCGATCGGCAATGTCGATTCGACCACCCCGTTGAAACCATTCTCCCGCCCGAGCTCGGCAGCGATGGCCGCGACTCGTCTCGCCCACGGCGGATCGATGTCTGCGATCCCGGTGGCAGGGAGCGGGATGCTGCCCTGGACGGGGTCCTGGTCTGAAGTGACGGTGATGATGGGCTCGTCGGTGTCGACGCCCCTCACGACGATCTGACGATCGATGGCGATCGGCAGGGCGAGACCGCCGGTGTAGTCGGTGTGATCGCCGATGAGATTGACCCGGCCCGGTGCCCGGGTTTCGATCCGTTCGCCGGCGGGTGACATCAGCGGGAGGCTAGAAGCTCAGATTCTGGGTCCAGGTACCCTGCTGACAGCATGCTCGCCTTCATCAGCTATCCCCCAATCCCGATCTGGGACATCGGCCCATTTCAGTTCTCGCTACACGGGCTGTTCGCTGCTCTCGGCTTTGTTGCCGGCGCCTGGCTCGCCAACAAGGAGATGGGAAAGCGTGGCTTCGACACCGCCAAATACCAGTCGGTGCTCACCTGGGGCCTGATCGGTTCCCTGCTCGGCGCCAGGTACTTCACGATGCCGGCCCAGTTGCTGAATGGAGTGCCATTCCTCGACGCTATGAACCCGATCTCGGGCAACTTCTCGATCATGGGCGGATTCGCCGGCGGCATCATCGCCGGTTGGATTCGGATGAGACAGGTCGACCTTCCTGTTCTGCCCACCCTCGACATGTCAGCATTCGGTCTGGCGCTGGGAACGGTCGTCGGCCGCATAGGAGACCTTGCCATCGTCGAGCACTTGGGCAAGAGCACCACCGCCTGGTGGGGATACGGAATCCGTCCTGGCTACGACGTTGCCCCCCAACACGACGCGCTCGAGTGCGTGGCGGCCGACGTCGGGGAGGTCTTCTGTGGTGTGTACCACCACGTGGCCTTCTACGACATGATCGGCGCCGCCGTGCTGCTCGGTCTGCTCTTCTTGCTCTATGACCGCATCGAGCTCCGCTACGGCCAGCTCTTCTTCGCGTGGGTCACCTGGTACGGGTTCCAGCGGTTCCTGCTCGACTCGCTGAGGTACGGGAGCGGCGACGCCACCATCGGCGCCTTGACCTGGAACCAGCTCAGCGGCCTCCTCGCAGGGATAGCGGGGCTCATCGCCCTGTGGTGGCTGGGTAAGAATCAGCGAATTGTCTCCGAAGAGGCTGACCGGGCCTTGATCAGCGCCTGAGCGCACAGGTTCTGTCAACCGCCACTGGTCTGCGACATCGACGCCACGGCTTCGTCGATCGTGTCGTAGATCTCGACCGAGCCCCCCTCGTCAGACCCCGGCAGTAGGTCCCTCACCTGACCGATGTCTTTGGCCAATCCGAGCCGAACTCCGCTTCTGCTCAGCTCTTCGGCGAGCTCGTACAACATCTTCACCGACGTCACGTCTACGAAGGGAACTGTCTCGGCATCGATGATGACGGCCTTCGCACCCTTACTCGCTGCGAGTGTCCTGACATGGGTGCGAACGAAATCGGCGTTGCCGAAGAAAAGCCCGCTCTCCACCCGGAGCACCTCGATGCCTGGCGGCACGAGAGCTTCTGGATGACGGTCGGTGTCCACATACAAATTGGTGCCAGGCTCGACACCGAGTCGCGCGATGTTTGGTTTGGAGATCCGATAGACCATCAGGAACAGCGACATTGCGATCCCGATGAAAAGACCGGGCAGCGTGTCGAAGATGAGGACACCCAGCATCGCCGCCACCGCGGCGATGAAATCGGGCCGGGCGGCGAATCCGTAGATCCGGCCGAGACGCTCGCTGGAGGTGCGGTACAGCTTGCGCAGTGAGTCGATGTCGACCAACTCGACGATGGCGGCGATCACCACGGCGGCCAGAGTTGCCTCGGGAAGGTCGGCGAACAATGCCGTGAGGAAGAGCAGGGTGACGATGGTGAGACCGGCGACCACGATGCCCGACATCTGGCTCTTGGCGCCGGCCGCGCCGTTGACCGCGGTCTTGGAAAGACTTCCGTTGACGACCATCCCGCCACTGATGCCGGATCCGAGGTTTGCTGCTCCCAGACCGATCAACTCCCGATTGGCGTCGATCTCGTAATGATGTCGGGCGGCATACGTCTTGCCGGCACCCAGACCCTCGGCAAATCCCACCAACATCACCCCGAGCGCAGCCGGGGCTATGCCCAGGTAATGGTCCAGAGTTGCATCGGGCAGCCCCAGCGAGGGGAGACCGGACTCGATCTCGCCGACGATGGACACGCCCTGGGCGTCCAGGTCGAAGAGCGCCACGGCAGCGATCCCGAAGATGACGGCGATCAGTGGGCCCGGTGCCCTGGGCAGATACTCACGACAGGCGAAGACGATGGCGAGTGACACCAGGCCCACCGCCAGTGTCGGAAGGTGGGTCTCGTCCAGGTTGGTCAACCAGGCCCAGAGCTTGTCGAAGAAGTCGCCTTCGCCTCCCTCGATCCCGAAGAGCTTGGGCAGCTGCCCGACGATGATCGTGAGTGCGAGACCGATGATGAAGCCCTTGAGCACCGGCTCCGAGATGAAGTTGGCCACGAACCCCAGCCGAAGGAGGCCGGCGATGAGCGCGGCCAGACCGGTTACCACTGCGAGAACCACGGTGAAGGTGAGGAAGTCGGCGTCATCAGTCGCCAGGTCGGCTACCGCTGCGGCCGAGAGAGCGGCAGTGGCCGCCATCGGCCCTGTGACCAGATGCCGGGAGCTGCCGAAGGCTGCGTACAGGATCAGTGCGGCCGGGGCGGCATAGAGCCCGATCACCGGGGAGACGCCGGCGATGGTGGCGTACGCCAAGGACTCCGGAACCAGCACGGCCCAGACCGTCAATCCCGCAATCAGATCCTTGGTCAGCCACTCGCGTCGGTAGCCGCGCAGCGATGCGAACAACCAAGGAGTCTTGACGGTGGCCGCGTCATCACTGTTCATGGTCGAAATCCGTTTCCGATCATCGGGGTCGTGACACCATGCCCCCGATGAGTGCGGTTCTCGCCGTTGACGCCGCGGATCTGGCCGAGACCTCGATCGACCCGTGGAGCGCAGTGCTCGCGGTGGTCGTCCTGATCGTCGGCTGGATCCTGTCGCGGGTCACCCGGAAGGCCACCGCCAGGGTGCTGACTCGGCTCGAGGGCATCTCCGACGAGTTGCGCGGCTTCATGGCGCGCATCGCCGGCTACGTCGTGATCTTCCTTGGAGTTGGAATAGCCCTTTCCCTGCTCGGCGCCCCGATCCAGCCGCTCCTCACGGTGGCCATCGTCATCGGCGTGATTCTTGCCCTCGCATTGCGAGGCGTCGCCGACAACTTCGCGTCCGGCATCGTTCTCCAGACCCGGCGCCCAATCCACGTCGGCGACGAGGTGGAATCGTTGGGCTACTCCGGGAACGTCCTCGAGATGGACAGCCGGTCGGTGATCATTGAGACCTTCGATGGTCGTACGGTCCATCTGCCCAATTCGGAAGTGCTGGGCGATCCACTGATCAACCACTCGACAAAAGGGAGGCGTCGGTCCGAAATGGAAGTGCGAGTGAGGTCGAGAGATACCGACGTGACCATGCAGTGGCTGGCAGAAACAGTGGCGACCGCACCGGGTGTCCTGTCCGATCCGTCGCCGACGGTGTATCTGACCTCGGTCGATCCGTTGCGTGTTACCGCTCTCATCCAGTTCTGGCACGATCCGGACGACGGCCTCTCGGTGCGTAGCGACGTGATCCGCACCCTTGCCCTGGTCGGTCGGGAGCGAACTGAGATGACGACCATCGTCGCGCCTCAGCCGGTGCCGCCACCAGCCCCGACGCCCTGGATCTGAGCGCATTTCAGTCGATTAGGTCTCGAGCACTCCGGACCGGGCGATTGCCCAGATGACAAACACATCCACGGCGACGATGAAGATGGCCCACAACGGGTAGTAGGGGATGAACCCGAAGTTGGCGATGGCACTGAGCACGGCCAGGACGAGGGCAAAGATCGCCGCCGCTCTGCT
>JALDXP010000110.1:0-8537 GCA_032154885.1 Actinomycetota bacterium | reverse complement strand
AAGAGCACCGGCTTTGCAAGCCGGGGGTCGTGGGTTCGAGTCCCATCGTCTCCACTGTCGATGATTGGAGTGACATGACCAATGCCGTCATCGTCGATGCGGTGCGGACACCGGTCGGCCGCCGCAACGGTGTGTTCAAGGACTATCACCCGGTCGATCTCGCCTCCCGACCGCTCGAGGCGCTCGTGGAGCGCAATGGCATCGACCCGTCCCTCGTCGACGACGTGATCATGGGGACGGTCAGCCAGACCGGGGAGCAGGCATACAACGTCGGACGCAATGCCGCCTTGGCTGCCGGGTACCCCGAGGAGGTTCCCGGTGTCACCATCGACCGCCAATGCGGCTCGTCCCAGCAGTCGGCACATTTCGCCGCGCAGGCGATCATGGCCGGCGCCCAGGATGTGGTGATCGCCGCCGGCGTGGAGAACATGACCAGGGTTCCGATGGGGATCACGGCGCATCAGGGCCCCGGGCTCCCGTTTGGGCCCCGGATGCTGGAGCGGTACTCGCAGGGACTCGTTCCCCAGGGTCTCTCGGCCGAGATGATCGCCGAGAAATGGGGCATAGCCCGACAGGAATTGGACGAGCTGTCACTCGAGTCTCACCGCCGGGCCTCGAGGGCCACGGAGGAGGGCCGATTCGAGGAACAGATCGTCCCGGTCGGGGTCACCGGCGACGACGGGCGGATGCACACCGTCACCAGAGACGAAGGCATCCGCGAGGACACGTCTCTCGAAAAACTGGCTGCCCTCCAGCCGGCCTTCAAGAGCGATGGCGTGATCACTGCGGGCAACTCCTCGCAGATCTCTGATGGCGCCGCGGCCGTGCTGATCATGTCCGAGGAGAAGGCCAGGACGCTGGGTATGACGCCGAAGGCCCGGTTCGTCGCTTTCGCCATGGCGGGGGTCGACCCGGTGACCATGCTGACCGGACCCATCCCGGCCACCGAGAAGGTCCTCGAGCGGGCCGGGCTCGGCATCGACGAGATCGACCTCTTCGAGGTGAACGAGGCTTTTGCGGCGGTGACCGTCGCCTGGCGCATGGAACACGGCGGCTCCGACCCGATGGCTTTGTGGGAGCGGACCAACGTCAATGGGGGCGCGATCGCTCTGGGCCACCCCCTCGGGGCCAGCGGTGCTCGCCTCCTGACGACGCTGGTATGGGAGTTGGAGCGGACCGGGGGCCGTTATGGGCTGCAGACCATGTGCGAAGGCGGGGGCATGGCCAACGCCCTGATCATCGAGCGGGTTTGAACGGGATCACTGCCGTCGAAGTCATCCTCGCCTTGCTCGCCGGATACATCATCTGGCGGATCTCCATCGCCATCATCCGCATGCTCTCGACTCCACCGCCCGAGGTCGATCCGGAAGACGTGGTCACAGTCGATCAGGATTACCGATGCACGGTGTGCGGGGCCGAGTTGACGATGACAGCAGTCAATGTCAGCGAGGACAACCCTCCCCGCCACTGCAGGGAGGACATGGTGCCGGTCTGGCGGCCGGCGTAATAACACAATTGTAGTTTTCCCAGGTCTTATCCACAGGGTGTTGAGAACTACACACGTGTAACTAGGCGATGCCGGCTTTCGATTTTGACTACTCTCGCTGCTCGTGCCCGAGTCGAAGCGTCGTAAGCCCAAGAACAGACCTGTCTCGGCCAGCGCCGCACAGGCCGCCGTCAAGGCGAAGGATCCAAGCCCCACCTGGTATGTGGCCCTGATGGCGGGGTTGATGGTGGTCGGCGTCGTTCTGGTGATCCTCCGCTTCGTCTTCGAATGGGATCAAACGATCCTGATCGCCGGTCTGGTGGCGATTGCCGCCGGCTTCCTGATGACCACCAATTACCGCTGAGTCAGGGCGCGGTCGTTGGCACTGTCGTAGTAGTCGTGGTTGTCGTGGTCGTCGTCGTGGGCGGCGGTGTGAACTCTCCGATGGCGACGTTCACCGTGTCGCCGGGTAGGAGCACCTCACCGGCGTTCGGGTTCTGGTCGATCACGAGCCCGTCCTGCGAGGAATCGGCAACCCCCTGTGTATCGGCGGCCATCGTCAGCCCCAGCTCGGCCAGCGCGGCCTCGGCTTCGGCCTGGGTCAACCCGATCAGGTCGGGCACCTCAACGGGTGCTGGGCCTTGTGAGACCACGATGAGAACTGTGTCACCGAGCTGCACCTCGCTGTCGGCCACCGGGTCGGACCGAATCACGAGGTCTCGGGCCACCTCATCCGAATGCTCGTCCTGAACCCGCACCAGCAGCCCGAGCGATTGGAGTTGGGCTGTTGCGTCCCGCTCACTGAGATTGACCAGATTGGGCACGATGACAGTTTCCGGTCCCGTCGACACCACGAGGTTGACCGGAGCATCGGCACCGACCCTCGCGCCCTGTGGGGGATCCTGCTCGACCACAATCCCTTCGGCGAAGGTGGCGTCGGCCCGTTCGGTCACTTGTCCGATGCTGAGACCCGCCTCGGTTATGAGACGCTCGGCCTCCGCCCGGGTCTGGCCGACGACGGGTGGCACCTCGATCTCCTCGGGTCCCGAAGAGACGTAGACCTCGATCGTGGAACGCTCCTCGACCATCGTCCCGAACGTGGGCTCGGTCCGGATCACATCTCCGGCAGGGACCGTGTCGCTCGACTCGAAGAAGGTGGTGACGAGGAACCCGTCCTGCTGGAGACGCGTTAGAGCCTCGGCCTGGCTGATCCCAGTGACGTTGGGTACCTCGACGAGCGTCGGCTCCTCTTCGCCGCCCCCGGCCAGCTGGAAGAGAAGGAAGATCAGTCCGCCGAGTGCGAGGAGGAGGCCAAAGGCGGTCAGGATGAAGGGCATCTGCGACGACGGCTCCTCCTCCACGTCGCGGTACATCTCATCCGGGGGGGCAGTGGCCGGAGGCACGGGGGTGGTCGACATCACCCGAGTCGCGCCGTCGCCGTTCGCTGGCACCGCTACGGGCACGATGAGAGGTGGCATGCCCACCTCTTCTCCCTTGAGCACCGACAGGAGGTCGGAGCGCATCTCATCGGCCGTTTGGTAGCGGGCGACCGGGTCCTTTCGCATCGCCTTGGCCACCACCGCGTCGAGCGACGGCGTGACATCGGCGTTGAGCGAGCTCGGTAGCGGCGCCTCGGTCGAAACATGTTGGAAGGCAACGGACATCGGGCTGTCGCCGGTGTAGGGAGGGCGCCCGGTGAGCATCTCGTAGAGCACCACGCCAAGGGAATAGACGTCGCTCCGGGCATCGGCCGCCGCCCCCTGAGCCTGCTCGGGGCTGAAATAAGTGGCGGTCCCGATGACCGCACCGGTTCTGGTCAGCTCCTGGCTGTCATCCCAGGCCCGGGCGATGCCGAAGTCGGTCACCTTCACGGTGCCGTCCTTGGCGAGGAGGATGTTGCCCGGTTTCACATCGCGGTGGACCAGCCCTGCCTGGTGGGCGACCGACAGCGCAGCTGCCACCTCGGCCGTGATCTCGGTGGCCCGCCGAGGGAGCAAGGCCCCTTCCGATCTGAGAACGTCCCGCAGCGAACGCCCGTCGACCAACTCCATCACGATGAAGTACGTGTTCTGCGCCTGGCCCCAGTCGTAGATCCCGACGATGTTGGGGTGGCTCAAGTTGGCTGCAGCCTGTGCCTCCCTCCGGAAGCGCTTTACGAAGGCCTCGTCCGCGGAATACTGCGAATGAAGGACTTTGATCGCCACCCGGCGATTGAGGAGGTTGTCCCTGCCCTCATAGACGTCGGCCATCCCGCCCCGAGCCAGGTGGGACGTGATTTGATAACGGTCGGTGAGGGCGGTTTGGGCATCCATGGAAGACGGGCGGATTGTAGGAATGCTCTCGTCCCAACTCATGGGCTTCCCTCCAGCCACATCTGGATGAGGTCGCCGGCGAGGGGAGCTGCCACGCCGCCGCCGGAGGCGGATTCGCCGAGTTCCGGACTGCCCTCGAAGAAGACGGCTATCGCAATGGTCGGATCCTCGGCTGGGGCGAATCCGATGAACCACGGATTGGGAAACCCGTCCGCGCCCATGGAGGTCCCGGTCTTGCCTGCCACCCTGACATCCGGGACAGCGGCCGCTTGACCGGTGCCCTCCGTGACGACGCGCTCCATCATCTCGGTCACGACCGCGGCCGTCGCCGGGTCCATGGCCTGACCCATGGGGCTGGGCTCGAATGTCTCCACAGTGTTCCCGTCTGCGTCGAAGATGCGATTCACGAGATAAGGGGCGAGGGTGGTGCCGTCGTTGGCGATCGCCGCTGCCACCATCGCCATATGCAACGGCGCGGCGCGCACGTCGCGTTCCCCGATGCCGCTTTGGCCAAGAGCCGCAGGGTCCTCGGCCAAGAGGTCCACTGGATAGATCGCTTCTGGCACCGTCCACGGGAATGGGATGTCCGTGTTGAAGCCGAGCGCTTCTGCGGTGATCCCGACGTCCTCGGCCCCTACCTGGATCGACAGGTCGGCGAATGTGGTGTTGCAAGAGACGATGAACGCCTGGAGCAATGTGATCGATACACCGTTGTTACAAACGCCGCCACCGGCGTTGGAGATCGTTGCCGACGAGCCCGGCAGCTGGAACTCCTCCGGATCGGGAAACTCCGTTTCCGGCACCGCGGTTCCGGTGTCGAGGGCAGCTGCTGTGACCACCGTCTTGAAGGTCGAGCCAGGCGGGTAGATCTCCCTCGTAGCCCGGTCCAAGAGTGGCCCTTCGGGGTCGGCCAGGAGGCTTTCCCACACCGCCGCCGCATCGCCGCCCAGTAGGGACTCCGGGTCGTATGACGGCGATGAGACGGAAGCGAGCACCGCCCCGCTCCTGGGATCCATGGCAAACACCGCGCCTTGCAGCCCGCCCAAGCCCTCGTAGGCCGCCTCCTGAAGGGCTGCGTTGATCGTGAGCTCGAGGCTCTCCGGGCGGAGATCCCGACCCAGGATCACTGAGACCAGGTCGCTGATGGTCAGGTCCCGCCTGGAGCGGAGCTCATCCGCATACGCGTTCTCCATCCCCGAGGATCCGACGAGGAACGAGTTGTAACCCACCACGTGTGCGAATGGCGGGCCCTCGGGGTATTCGCGCACGAACGACCGCGGGTCTTCAGGGTCCGGAACCGACTGCGCCACCACAGTCCCGTCGATGGTCACTATCAGCCCGCGCTCCTTGCCCCGCTCGGACAGGGCCGGACGCGAGTTGCGAGGATCAGCTTTGAGCACGTCGGCGTGGATCACCTGGATCCAGGTGACGGCCAGGAGCAGGGCGAAGAAGCCGGCGAACAGACCGATCGACAGCCGGCGGACGGGCCCGTTCACTGAGCCTCCTCATGACTGATCCGAAGCAGGAGCGCGATCAGGATCATGTTTCCGACCAGGGCAGACCCGCCGTATGACATGAAGGGAAGGGTGATACCGGTGAGGGGCACGAGCCGGACCACCCCACCGATGATCAGGATCGTCTGGACTGCCAGCACGAACGTGAGGCCCGCTGCCAGTAGCTTGCGGAACGTGTCGCGGCTCCGGAAAGCGATTCCCAAGCCCACCGCAATGGTGAGGGCAAACAGTGCGATAACCGACACCGTCCCGGCGAACCCCAACTCCTCGCCGACGGCAGCGAAGATGAAGTCGGTGGCGGCGTTGGGGATGAGATCGGGTCTGCCGAGCCCGGGCCCCGCTCCCGACAGGCTCCCCGTCCCCATCGCGAAGAGTCCCTGGGCGATCTGAAAGCCCTCATCTTCATAGTGCTCGAAAGGCGCGATCCAGGCGATCACCCGCCGCTGCACGTGGTCAAAGGCCAAATAGGAGGCCACCCCGGCGATGACGCCGAGGAAGGCGCCGGCCACGAGGTAGCCCGTGGTCCCGGTGGCGGCGTAGAGCAAGAGGACGAACCCCACGAACAGAAGCAGTGAGGCACCGAGATCACGTTGCGAGATCAGTATCAAGACACTGACTCCCCAGGTGATGAGTAACGGGATCAGCTGGCGGGGCTCGGGGAAGGCGATGGGCCCGATGTGGCGCCGTGCCTCACGAAGCGCTCGCTGGTGGTCGGCGAGATAGCCGGCGACATACGCGACCAGGCCCAGCTTGGCCAGCTCGGCCGGCTGGAACTGGAAGGTGGTGAACCCCACATCGAGGAGAACCCAAAGCCGGGAGCCGTTCACCGACAACCCACGCAGGGGGAATCCCCAGTCGGCAGGCAGGTTGGGGAGAAGGATCAGCACCAGCGAGATGAGCAAGGTGATGTTTCGGTATCGGCGCAATATCGAGATCGAGCTCCGGCTGAACAACAGGAGAGTCAAAGAAGCCAGACCAGCCGCGATCAGGATCCACCATCTTTGAGAACTGGCTCTGACGGTTTCGGTGGCGAAGTCGAGCCGGTAGATCTGAAAGAAGCCCAGTGCGGTCAGGGCAGTGACCGGTGGGAGGAGCAAGGGTGTGGCCTTGGGGGCGAATGCCCGCACCGCCATGTGGAGCCCCCCAAAGGCGATCAGGAGGACGAGGAAGGTCAGCGCGGTTTGGGCGTCGACAGTCCGCTCCTGGGCGAAGTTGACCAGTGTGACTGCGAACGCGGCCAGCACACATGCCGCCACGATCAATGCGCCCTCGGTATTGCGGGTCATGGGCTCAGGAGACGACGTCGATGACGATGACGCTGATGTTGTCGTGCCCTCCGGCCTTGTTGGCCGCCTCCACGAGCTTCCAAGCCGCCTCGTCGGCGCTCCCATTGGCCAGGGCTTTTGCGATTCCGTTGGGTGGCACCATCGAGTTGAGACCGTCGGAGCACAGCAGCAAGCGGTCACCTGGGTCGAGGTCGAGGTCGATGCGGTCGACGTTCACAAACCGAGTCAGGCCGAGGCACCGGGTGAGCATGTGGCTCTGCGGGTGGTCGTCCATCTCATCGGCCGAGATGTGGCCGAGGGCGACGTACTCGGCGGCGACGGTGTGATCCTCGGTGAGTTGTCTCAGCTCACCGTCCCGGTACAGGTAGGCGCGACTGTCGCCGACATGCCCGAAGCGGGCGATTCTCTCTGGAGCGAGCTCGACCAGGGTCAGTGTGGTCCCCATGCCTTCGAGATCTGGCTGACGGGCTACTTCCTCCCGTATGGCACGATTGGCGGCCGCGACGCGGTCGTCAGGATCGAGGTCGGCAGAGGCTGCGGCGTTGATGGCGAGTCGTGAGGCGACCTCGCCCGCGATGTGGCCACCCATCCCGTCGGCAACCATCAGCACGGCCGGCCCGTCGGACTCACCGGATTTGTCCGGGAAGAGGGAGTCCTCGTTGTTCTGCCGGACCATCCCCTGGTGGGTGGCCGAGCCCCAGACGTATCTCATCGGACTTCCATCACCGTCTTCCCCACCTGGATGTTGTCGCCACGACGCAGGGTGGTCGGCGCGGTCACGCGACGCCCGTTGATGTAGGTCCCGTTCGTGCTGCCGAGGTCATGCAGCACCATCCCGCTGTCCTGGGCCACCAGCCGCATGTGGAACTCCGAAGCGTAGGGATCGTCGAGCAGCACATCGGCCTCGGGCGAGCGCCCGAGCACGGTGACATCCTCGACCTCCAGCTCGGTGCCCTGTTGGGTCTCAGACTTGATCATCACGACTTTGGTGCCCTCCCGGCGCTTCCGTCGAAGAGATATTCCTAGATGTGCGCCGATAGCGCGTGCCACCTGCCAAACGAAGAGGTAGACGAGGCCCAGGAAGATGATCCGGAGCAAGGCCAAGATGATGTCGGGCATTCCTACCCCTCGATGAACCGATATCGATGCCCGGCCAGGCTTACCACCGAGCCATTCTGCAGCGGCACAGGTCGCTCGCCAACCCCTGCGCCGTCGACCACGGTCCCGTTCGAGGACCCGAGATCCTGGATCCAGGACCGGCCCTCGGACCGCCAGATAAGGGCGTGTTTGCGCGACACGTTGTCGTAGGGAAGCACGATGTCGGACTCGTCCGACCTCCCGAGAGTCACCCGGTTTGCTCCGATCTCGATGCTGGTACCGGAACCGGTGAGTCTGGCCCACGGCGGGAGCGGGCCCGGCTCGACGGAAGGTGTGCAGGAGAACTGCCCCGGTGTCATCTCATCCGAAGTCACGATCTTCACGGTCGGTGGCCCCTCGAAGAGGAGGCCAACGCCGGCGGCGTGCTCGGCGAGGGCCATCTCCAGCTTCTTCTCGAGAGTGGAAGGGTCCACGTCGAGGTCGGCCGGGCTGACCGTCAGCACGTACTTGTTGGCCGTTGCCGGACCCGATTCGTGCCGGTAACGGCTCAGATCGGCCTCCCTTGCGATGCGCCCGGCCATTTCGGATGGGTGCAATCGCCCAGAGAAAACGCGGCCGGTAGCGCCCTCGAGAAGGCGCTCGAGACGTCGTTCGAGACTGCGTGCCAGGCTCACCGTCGAGAGGTTACGGCCGACCCGGGACAGTGTTGCCGACTACCGGAACCCGGGGTGCAACGGTACGATTTCGCCCGATCCCGGGCGAGTGGCGGAATTGGCAGACGCGCAGGATTCAGGTTCCTGTGATCGCAAGATCGTGGGGGTTCAAGTCCCCCCTCGCCCAC
>JALDXP010000109.1:0-8609 GCA_032154885.1 Actinomycetota bacterium | reverse complement strand
GATTCCGCTTCAACCACTCGCGGACCCACCACAGGTCGTCGTCCGCCACACCGGCACCTGGCAAAGGCCTGCCGGCCCCGGGAAGTTCGTCGAACTCTCCGGCTTCGATCGCCTCACGAATCAGCCTCTCAGGGAGTGACTCATAGGTATCGCTCGGCGGGCGATCTTCCATGCCGCGACGTTATCTGCTCGAGCACATGGTGTCGTCGGCTTAGGGTTGGTCTTGTGTCGGCTCGTGCGCGCACCACCCCGTTCGTGCTCCTCACCGCGTTGCTCTGCGCGTCATGCATCACACCCGGCGTCCAGGGGTCCGGGAACGTCATCACCGAGACGAGAGAGGTCAGTGGTTTCAACGAGATCGTCCTCGGGGGCACCGGGAGGGTGGTCGTGGATGTCACAGGGACCGAATCGCTCACCATCGAGGCGGAGGACAACATCATGCCGCTCCTCGAGACCAGGGTCAGCAACGGGCGTCTCCGTCTGGACACGAGTGGGAGCATCTCGCCAACGGTCGAAATCGTCTACACCATCACGGCGGCAACCCTCGACGGTCTCGTCATCAGCGGCAGCGGGATTGTGGAGGCCAGAGCCATCGATGGCACCGATTTCAGGGTCGACATCAGCGGCTCGGGAGACGTCGACGTGGAGGGGACGCTCAGCGGCCTCCTGTCGGTGTCCATCAGTGGTTCTGGGGAGTTCGACGGAGAGTCATTGACAGCGCCCAGTGGCCAGGTCGATGTTTCCGGTTCGGGTAACGCGGTGGTCAATGTCACCGACGACCTCGACGTGTCGGTCTCCGGTTCGGGCGACGTCGAGTATCTCGGGCAGCCGAGTGTCGATACCGACGTGAGTGGGTCGGGGACCGTCAGCCCGCGGGCGTGACCCCCTCGAAGTAAGCGCGCAGATCCCGAAACTGCTTGCCGAAGATGCGGCGAGCCAGCAACGGGTAAAGCCATTTGGCAATGCCCGGGGGTCGAAGAAATGTTGCTTTCGTCACCTGGGTGATGCGAGATCCATCTCCATCGGGTTCAACGGTCAGGGTTATCTCCCTCATTTGAAACCGATCATTGGCCTCCCACCTGATCGAACGCTCCCCCACCTCGATGACCGCGACATCGACGTCGAATTGCACCCGCGCCGCACCGGGTCGATCGAGATGCTGGTGAAAGCGGAACCGGGTGCCCACCTCGACCTCGGACCCTTCGATCAGATCCACCTTCTCGACGTTGTCGCACCACAAGGGGTCGTTGCGTGTGTCTGAGACCAAGGCGAACACCACGTCCGGAGGAACCGGGATGTTCGCCGACACTGACACGGGTCGGGCGGGATAGCCGTCCACGGGGGGACGATATCGGCGCATTGGGGCATGGCGAGCACATCAATTCCAGATTGGGACAAGAATGGGCCGACGGAAGACGAAGGAGAACGCGATGAGCGACCCAGGTGACAAGATGCCCGAGGCCGGAGAGAGCAAGCAGCAGCGCTGGTTCAACGATGTGCAGGAGGCGCTCGATCGCACCGGAGATGCCCTCCGCACCGCGTGGGACGCCACCCGGGATAGTCGCATGAGCGCCCTCGAGTCGGCCAAGCAGGCGGCGCAGGAACTTGGCGAGGTGATCGACCAGGGAATCGCTGCCGCCAAGGAGCGATGGGCTGCTGACAATCAGGGTGACGAGACCGAGACCCCATTCGCCGAGGGGCCCGCTTCCGAGGATCCCGTTGTCAGCGAGGCTGAGCCGACACCACCGTCGGGAGACGTGACAGTCATCCCGGTCGAGACCGACACCAGCGATCGGGCCTGATCAACCAGACACCAGGAGGGCACGGCGACGGTCTTCGAGGACCCGCTCCGGATCGTAGACCCTCACCAGCGGAGGTTCGATCCGTTCGATCCCCGAGCTCTCCCGACTGACAAACACGAGTTCCAGATCCTGATCGGACCGACCGTCTGCCGTGGCATGCGGCCCAACGAGGGCCAGGCCCCTTATCGATTCGTCGCCGCGAGCCCTTTCGTCTGCTTCCAGCACGACGGCATGCGCCTCAGGATGCTCGGCCATGAGCAAGGCGAGCACCAGCTCGTCACGGGCCTCTAGCACCGTCTCGCAGTCAAGGGCTTTGCGCAATAAGCGTCGCCCGTCGAATCCCCGCGCCATCGCCCAGTAGGCATGACCCCGAATCATCGACGACGGGTGGCGGGTGTGACCTTCGACAACCTCCCGCGCCGCCGGCTCCCGAGAATTACCGGCCGCGACCAGGAGGTTGCGGCGAATGAAGCGCCCTTGCCTCCTCGGCACATACCACCAGTTGTATCGATCGAGCAGGGCATCGTCAGACAACTCGAGTGATTCGGAGAAGGGCAGGTGTCCCGGTCTCTCGCCGGCCGTGGCAAGGGCGCGGCCACCCGGCGGGCAGGCGATCAGGCAATCGTCGCACCCGTAGACCCTCCTTCCCATGAGCGGTCGGATCCACTGCGGCACCGAACCCGGGGTCTGCAGCCAGGTCGACAGGCAACGGCGAGCGTCGAGGCCCCATTCCCCCAGCGCTCCAGTCGGGCAGGCCGGAATGCACGCCGAACACGTCCCGCAGTCCCGCTGCATAGGGCTGCTTGCAGGGATCGAGGCGTCCGTGACCACCGTCCCGAGCAACATCCAGGGCCCGTGCCCGGGTGCCAACACCATCGTGCTCTTCCCCAGCCAACCCACGCCGGCACGAACTGCGGCGGCCCTGTCGATTAGTCGGTTGTCGTCACTCAAGATCTCTGCCCGGTAGCCCCGGGCTCGGAGGCACCCGGCGATCACCCCCGTGATGCGGCGAACGCCGTCGTATTGGTTGGCGGTGGCGAATCGACCTACCACCGCCCCCTCCTGTGCCGGCGTGTCGGCCTGAGGCAGATAGTCGTAGCTGACCACGACGAGCGATTTCGCCCACGGGAATGACATTGAGACGTCTGTGGCCAGATCCGAGTCGTCGTAGGTGAAGCGGAGTGGTCCAGAAAGGCCGGTCTCATGCGAGGCCCGCAATGCTGCCCTCTCCCGAGCAAAGACCTCCACCCCGGCCACACCAAAGCCGGCAGCGCCATTGCGATGGGCCAACGTGGAGAGCTCCTCGGCCAAGCCGGCGTTCATGACCCGAATACTGCCCTCGTATCCTCGGTGTGCACCATGAGAATCCTGTACGCGTTCCTTGTGATGACGGTCGACGGTTTCTATGAGGGGCCGGAGGGCGAGTTCGATTGGCCAAATGTGGACGACGAGTTCATCCAGTATTCGGTCGCCAATCTCAACGACACCGGCATCATCATCTTCGGTCGGGTCACCTACGAAGGCATGGCCGACTACTGGACCTCATCGACAGCCCTGGAGGAAGACCCGATCATCGCCCCATTGATGAACGAGATCCCCAAGGCGGTGGTGTCGCGCACCCTTCATGAAGCGAAGTGGAACAACACCATCCTGATCAATGACGACGTCGCCGCCGAGATCTCGAAGCTGAAGAGTCAGCCGGGCAAGTCGATAGGAATATTTGGCAGCCCGCATCTCACCTTCAGCCTCATCGAGATGGGCCTCATCGATGAGCTTCGGCTCATGATCCACCCGGTTGCCCTGGGCACGGGCAAGCCGATATTCACGATGATGGGTGGCAGACTCACCTTCGATCTGCTGAGGACGACGACTTTCGAGTCGGGAAATGTCCTCCTCACCTACCGGCCGGGCCGACCGACCTGAACGACTAGTCGTAAGAGGGGATCTGCTGTACCGCCCAGCCGTTGCCGTCGGGGTCGCTGAAGAAAACGAAGTCTCCCCAATCGAAATGCTGCACGTCGCTCACCTCGACTCCCCGGCTGGCAAGCTCATCGTGCGCTGCCTGAATATCGGAAACAACCATCTGCACCCCCTGAACCGAACCGGGAGGCGTATCTATCACGCCGACGCCGATTGTGATCGAGCAGGCTGATCCCGGTGGGGTCAGTTGGATGAAGCGGAGGTCGTCGCTGACTTGGTGGTCGTGATCCAGCACGAACCCGACCTGCTCGGTGTAGAAGGTCTTGGCTCGCTCCACATCGGAGACGGGGATCCCGACTAGCTCTATCTTCCAATCCATCGGCCGAGGTTAGGCCAGCGGATCACCCGCCTCATTCGACGACGATCGTCCCCGTCATCTCCGGGTGCACCTCGCAGAAGTAGGCGAACGTGCCCGCCTCCTCGAACGTGAACGGGAACTCGTCACCCTCGTTCAGCGTCCCCGAGGCCCAGAGCTCGTCATCCGAGGTCGAGGTGTGGGGAAGGTCCGGGTCGGCACTCACCCAGGTGACCGTGGTGCCGACAGCAATTGTCAGGGTGTCCGGGTCGAATGCGAGATCGGCGATCTCGATCCTTTCCTCCCCTCCTCCGGGGGATTCGGTGGTGTCGGTGCTCTCCCCGCTACAGGCCGCGATCAACGAGGCCAGAACCAACCCCAGGACGAGAACACGCTTCACGGAGCCTCCTTCTTCGCTTGTGTGGTGCATTACGAGTCCCGGCCCTGTTGGGTTCGCGGGCTCATTGCTGGAAGAATCACGAGACTCCTCCTGAGTCTGGGCAACACCCAATACGAGGCGGAAGGTGCATTCATTGATGAGCGCCGAGAACCACGTCGAACTTTTCAATGGTGTTTCGATACCCGTGATCGGATACGGGACGTGGCCGATCCCCGACCGGGATGCCGAGAGAATGGTGGCCGCAGCCGTCGAGGCCGGATACCGCCTCATCGACACCGCCGAGATGTATCGCAACGAAGAGGGAGTGGGCCGGGGACTACGTGCAAGCGGAATCGAGCGTGGCGAGTTGTTCGTCACGACGAAGCTCAGCCAGCGCTGGCATGGTTACCAGGAAGCGCAGGATGCGTTAGCAATCAGCTGCAAGCGTCTCGGGCTCGACTATCTCGACCTGTTCCTGATCCACTGGCCGAATCCGAGCCTGGGGAAATTCGTTGACGCCTGGCGAGGAATGATCGAGCTCTTGAAGCAGGAACGCGTCCGGGCGATCGGAGTCTCCAACTTCAAGCCTTCTCACTTACAGCGGCTGATCGACGAGACGGGGCTGGCGCCCCACGTCAATCAGATCCAGCTCAACCCGTGGCTGTCGCGGGCGGCGGAACGGGAGTACCACACCCAGCATGGGATTGTCACCGAATCGTGGGGCCCGATTGGTCAAGGTGGGGGCATGCTTCGCGACCCGGTGATCGTCGAGATCGCACGTGCTCGGGAAAGGACGCCGGCACAGATCGTGCTTCGATGGCACCTCCAGCTCGGGTTGATCCCGATACCGAAGACTGCTCGACTCGAGCGCCTTGCTCCCAACCTGGGAGTATTCGACTTCTCCCTCGGCGATGACGAGATGCTGGCCCTATCGACCCTGGAGACCGGTGAAATGGATCCGGACGACTCCGACACGACCGGGCTCTGAGCGGAGCAAACGGGCCTAGCTGACCAACAGTCTTACCTTCTCCTGGCTGACCAAACCTGAGCAAGGTCGACTCAGATCGTGGAATACGAAACCGGGTATTCGCGTTGCACCGATCTCAAGTCGAGACTCAAAGGACAAACGCCCCCATGCCCGAGACCGCACAACTGACTCTTCCCGTCCTCCCCCTTCACAACGGTGTGGTCTTCCCCCACATGGTTGTGACCATTCGAATCGAGACTGATGAGGGCCGCACCGCGATCGCCGCTGCATCCAAGGCTGACGGCCGGCTTCTCCTGGTCCCCCGGCTCGAAGGTCGATACGCCGCGGTCGGGACCATTGCCGACATCCAGGAGGCCGACAACGAAGGCAACATCGTCGTGTCCGGCGTCTCGCGAGCGCGAGTGGGCGCCGGCTCAGTCGATGAGACCGGTGCACTGTGGGTCGACGCCGAGTCTTCCCCCGAAGTCGACATCATCGACGACGAGCTCGATTCCCTGGTGGCCGAATACAGGGCGGTAGTCATCGCCGTCCTCGAGAACCGGGGCATGGCCGGCGTTGCCGAGCGTCTCCTCGACGTCGACAATCCGTCGCGACTGGCCGACCTCGCTGTCTATTCCCCTGACCTATCCCTCGAACAGAAGGTCGAGCTGCTCGAGGCCCTCGACATCCGCCAACGCCTCGGCAAGCTGCTGGTCTGGATGCGTGAGGTGTTGGCCGACCTCGAGCTTCGACGCAAGGTGCGCGACGAGGCGGCCGAGCAGATCGAGAAGGGGCAGAAGGACTACATCCTCCGGCACCAGATGGAGGCCATCCGCAAGGAGCTGGGCGAGGACGCGGACGTTGCTTCCGAATACCGCGCCAAGCTGGCGGAACGAGATCTTCCCGAGAAGGTTGCCGAATCCATCGAGCGGGAGATCGACCGCCTGGAGCGAATGAGCGAGCAATCACCGGAGCACTCGTGGATTCGCACCTGGCTCGACACAATGTTCGAACTGCCTTGGGGCGTTTCTTCTGAGGACCGCCTCGACCTGGATGAAGCATGGACTGTGCTCGACGCCGATCACACGGGACTGATCGACGTCAAGGAGCGGATTATCGAGCACCTGGCAGTGCGGAAGCTCCGCGCTGAGCGTGGCCTGATCGATGGCGATGATCGCAACACAGGCACGATCCTGCTCCTCGTCGGCCCTCCCGGAGTTGGCAAGACCTCTCTCGGTGAGTCGGTCGCCCGTGCTCTGGGCCGCAGGTTCATCCGCGTCGCCCTGGGTGGGGTGAGGGACGAAGCCGAGATTCGGGGTCACCGCCGCACGTATGTCGGAGCACGGCCGGGACGAATCGCCCGTGCACTCACCGAAGCTGAGACGATGAACCCGGTGTTCCTGCTCGACGAGATGGACAAGGTTGGCGCAGACTGGCGGGGGGACCCATCGTCTGCCCTGCTCGAGGTGCTCGATCCTGCCCAGAACCACACCTTCCGGGACCACTACCTCGAGGTCGATCTCGACCTGTCGCAGGTTCTCTTCATCGGCACCGCCAACGTGTTGGAGACCATCCCCGGGCCGCTCTTGGATCGGACCGAGGTGATCAACATCGACGGCTACACCGACGCCGAAAAGGTGGAGATCGCACGTGACCACCTCCTCCCCCGTCAGCTTCGCGCCACAGGGCTCGAGCCCGAGGAATTGGAAGTCACCGAACATGCCCTGGCCGCCGTGGTCGACCGCTATACGCGGGAGGCCGGGGTGAGGAACCTCGAGCGGGAGCTGGGCAAGCTCGCCCGCAAGGTCGCCACCGAGGTAGCGAAGGAATCTGGAACGGACCATGTCGTGATCGACGAGGATTCGATCAGGGATTACCTGGGCAAGCCCAAGGTGTGGAAAGACGAGGCATCTGACCGCACCGACGTGCCCGGCGTGGCGACCGGTCTCGCCGTCACCGGCGCCGGTGGCGACGTCTTGTTCATCGAGGCCACCGCCATGGACGGCGAACCTGGTCTGACGTTGACCGGTCAACTCGGCGATGTGATGAAAGAGTCCGCTCGCATCGCGCTGTCGTATGTCGAGGCACACGCCGACGAGCTCGGGATCGATCCCACTGCGTTGACCAGGCGATACCACGTCCACGTCCCCGCCGGGGCTATCCCGAAGGACGGGCCGTCGGCCGGCGTGGCGATGCTCACCGCGCTGGTATCGCTGCTCACGGGTCGCAAAGTCAGGGACACGGTCGGGATGACCGGGGAGATCACTCTTCAGGGCAAGGTGCTGCCAATCGGTGGGGTCAAGCAGAAAGTGCTCGCAGCCCATCGGGCCGGTCTCAAGGAAGTCATCGTCCCTCGTCGCAACGAAGCCGACCTCGACGACGTGCCGGAGAAGGTCCGGGACGAGATGGCATTCACCATCGCCGACAATGCGGGCGACGTCCTGAAGGCGGCGCTCCAAGTCTGAAGCAGGGGCTATTGACCCTGTCGGTGACGACCCGAAGAGGTGTCTGGTTCGAGATCGGAGGGCCGAGCGAATACGGCTCGGTCGACCTCGATCTCGGCTGGTTCTTCGCCGGAATCGGGGGCTCGGACATCGACGTGCCCGCAGGATTCACACACGAGTCGCTCGAAGCCCAACGTGTGAACGGAAACAGTGCTGAGATGACGACAACGACTCTGCCGCAATTTGCGACTCAGGACGCGCATATTTGAACAAGCCTCCAACTCGAGAGCCAACCCCGTCGGACAGGCTGGCCCCGCAGCGCATGGCGGGCCATAGGTCGGACGACCCACTTGTTCCAGATCGGAGGTGCGCGTGCCGTTTGGGCCGGTCGGATCAGTCGAACAAGAGATCGACGACCACGGCGGCATGATCGGATCCGCGTATCGGAGCCACCGACGTCGATGTGACGGTGACCCCTCGTCCGAAGACGTGGTCGATTCGCAGCATCCTCGGCCACCCGGGTCGCCACCCCCAGGTCGGCATCGACCTGTTGCCCGACTCCTCGGCCCAGCGGGCGACAAGATCGTCCCATCGCCCGGCGAGGGTCCGATAGACCGGCCAGGCGGGCGAAGCGTTCATATCGCCGGCGAGAACGAAGGGAACAGAAGGATCGAGATTGAGCTCCGCCCATTCGAACAAGGAGTCCAGTTGGGCTCCTCGATACTTCACGGACGTCCACCAC
>JALDXP010000108.1:0-8611 GCA_032154885.1 Actinomycetota bacterium | reverse complement strand
GGCCCCAATGGGGCCGGTAAGAGCACCCTGCTCAAGTTGGTAGTAGGCCTCGAGCGCCCGACCCGCGGGACCATCACCTTCGATGGCCGAAAGATCACCGGTTTCCCGCCGCACACGGTGTCCAGGCTGGGCATCGCCATGGTCCAGCAGACCCCGCGGGTGTTTCCCAGCATGAACGTTCTGGAGAACGCGACATTGGGCGGCATTTTCGGTGCAGACGTCGCACACCGGGGCGAGAGCGAGGCCCTGGCCCTAGGCCGCGAGATGCTGTCGTTGGTTGGCCTGGGGGATCGTCATGGCGAGCAAGTGAGCAACCTGAATCTGCACGAGAGACGATTCCTGGAGCTGGCCCGGGCGCTGGCGGGCCAACCAAGGCTGGTCCTGCTCGACGAGGTGATGGCCGGGCTAAACGACGCCGAGCTCAGCGCCTCCATACAAATGGTGCGAACGATCCGCGAGCGATTCGGGATCACGGTCGTCTGGGTCGAGCATGTGATGGCGGCGGTGATGCAGCTGGCGGAGCGGGTGATGGTGCTCAACTTCGGCCGCGTCCTCGCCGAGGGCCCTGCCGAGACAGTGATGCGTCACGAGGCAGTCGTCGAGGCATATCTCGGCTCAGGGAGCGTCGATGATGCTTGAGGTGCGCGGTCTCACCGCCGGGTACCAGGGGGGCGATGTCATCCGGGACATCGGCTTCCACGTCGATGAAGGCGAGGCGGTGATGATCATGGGATCCAACGGCGCCGGGAAGACCACGCTGTTCCGGTCCGTGCTCGGCCTGCTTCGAACATCCTCGGGGACTGTCGAGTTCCAGGGCGAGGGCATCACCGGGAGGCCGGCGGAACGCATCGCCCGTCTCGGAATCAGCTTCGTGCCCGCCGAGCGGCACCTCTTTCCCCGGATGACAGTCCAGGACAATCTCGTGCTGGGGGCTTACCCGAACCGACCCGACCCCACGACCATGAAAGTGGTGTTCGACTTGTTTCCCCGTCTTGCCGAGCGGCGTCGCCAGCACGCCGGCACGATGAGTGGCGGAGAGCAACAGATGCTCGCCGTGGGACGGGCGCTCATGTCCGAGCCTCACCTCCTCGTTCTGGACGAGCCCACCACGGGATTGGCCCCGAAGCTCGCTGCCGAGGCTTATCAGGCCCTCGGCAAGTTGAAGGAGACAGGACTGACGGTTCTGATCGCGGAACAGCAGGTGCCATTGGCCCTAGCCCTGAGCGACCGCGGGTACGTGCTCGAGAACGGTCTCATGCGCAAGGAAGGCACATCGGCCGAGTTGGCCAACGATCCCGACGTGCGACGGTCATATCTGGGGATCGTGTGATCGCCAACATCCTCGACGGGATCGTTCTCGGGCTTCAGTTCGGGCTGCTCGCCGGCGGGCTGACCCTGGTCTACGGGCTGGGTGGTGTGCTCAACCTGGCCTACGGGCAGATGGCCGTGCTGTCCGCGATCGCCGTGGCCCTTTCGATGGAGGCTGGGCTGGGCCCGATCCCGGCCGTGTTGGTGGGCCTGGTGTTTGGGGGACTCCTCGGGCTCTTGCTCGACTTGACCCTCCTCAAACCTGTCTATCGGCTTCATGGTGAGGCCCGCGTCCTGTTGAGCCTCCTCCTGACCTTGGGATTGGCGTTCATCGTCGACGGGTTCCTGAGTTGGCGATATCCGACCAAGGCGCTCACTCTCCGGATCGGCGGGGGGCCTGTGGAGATACTCGGTGTGCCGATGGTGCGAGGTGGGGTCGTGGCGTCGGTGATCACGATCCTGGCCCTGGGTGGGCTGCTCCTCTTCTTTCGCAAGACAACACTCGGCCGTGCGGTCCGCTCGGTGATCGAAGACGAGGAAGGCTCGCGTCTGGTGGGGATCGATCCCCAGAGGATGCTCCGCCTCATCCTGGTCCTCACCGGTGTCCTTGCGGCGCTGGTGGCGGTGACGCGGTCGCTGGTGACCCCGGTCTCGGTCACGGCAGGGTTCGAGCTGACGGTCTCAGCGCTGATCGTGACCGTGGTGGGCGGGTTGGGCAGTGTCGGCGGCGCCATTCTGGCCGGGATCATCCTGGGGATCATCAGCACCATCGCAGCCTCGACGATCGGCACCGTCCTTTCGTTGATCGTGCTCCTGGTGGCGGCGGCGGTGACCATCCTCATCCGACCCTCGGGCCTTCTCGGAGTGAAGGAATGATCGAGGACTACACCGAAGGAACCGGGACCGCGGTAGTCGGAGGTACTGAGCAGCGGACATCCCGGTCGCTCGTGGCCCTGGTGTGGCCCATCGCCTTGGTGGGGGCGGTGCTCGCCCTCCTCCCTCTCTGGCTGGGGGACTCCAGGGTGATGATGGGTGTCGCGGTTGGCGGTCTGACCTTCGCCTGTTACGCCGTCGGTTTCAACCTGATCTTCGGCAGCACGGGCCAGCTATTCCTATGCGTCGGGGCTCTGGCCGGGATCGGGGGTTATGGATCGGCAATTCTCGCCGACAGGGTGGGCCTGCCCTTGCTACTGAGCATGTTGGTGGCAACCCTCGCGGCAAGCGTCATCGGCGGGCTCCTCAGCTGGATCGCAGTGCGCCGCTCCCTGGGCGTCATCTTCACCGGGATCATCACGCTCATCTTCTCGTTGGTGTTTGGCAACCTCGTACTCGGGCTGGCCGACATCACCGGCGGTGACGGGGGCTTCCACATCCAGAGTGGAGCGGACACGTTCCTCAGGCAAACGATCCCGCCGTTCTACCTCACCTTGGGCCTGTTGCTCGTCTTCCTATTGGTCCACGGCCTGTTGCGCCGGTCGCATATCGGTTGGGCCTTCCGCGCCCTCCGTGATGACGAGGTCGCAGCTGAGCTTGCCGGTGTCGACGTGTCCCGATACCGGGTCTATGCCGCCGTGATCGGCGCTGCCATGTTGGGTTTGGCCGGATCCCTCTTTGCCTTCACCGAGGGGACCATCAGCCCGACCACCTACGGGTTTGCCCAGGTGGACGTCGAGACGCTGGTGATGCTGGCCTTTGGTGGTATCGGCACCCTCTTCGGTCCCGTCCTCGGGGCGGCGGTCATCACAGTCATCAACGAGCTGATCCTGGATCTGGGCCAGCTTCGCCTCCTGGTGTTCGGAGCCCTCATCATTGCCCTGTTCCTTTGGGTGCCTCGGGGCGTCATCCCTACCCTCGGGGACCTGATACGACGACGAAGGACGTGAGCCGGAAGCAGCGAGATGCGATCGAATCGTGACATCGCACAGCTCGGATATGTCGAGCTGTTCACCCCGACCTTTGAGGAGAGCACTCGCTTCTTCACCGATGTCCTTTCCATGACTCCCCTCGAGACCGCCGGTGACAGCGTTTGTCTTCGCACCTGGGACGACTATGAGCGGTTCAGCCTCAGGCTCACCGCCAGGGCGGCGGCCGGCATCGGGCGTGTCGGTGTCCGGGCAGTCGACGAGGAAGCTCTGCACAGGAGAGTCGATGAGATCGAAGCCTCCGGTCTGGGGAAGGGCTGGGTCGAGGGCCAGCCGGGTCGGGGGGCTACGTATGCCTTCGCCGACCCCGACGGGCACGACTGGGAGATCTACTTCGAGGCCGAGCGATACACCCCTCCGGATGACCTGGCTCCCGCTCTCAAGAATCAAGCCCAGCGCCGGCCCAGCCACGGGATCGGAGTGCGCCGACTCGACCATGTCAACTTCCTGGCGGCCGATGTCGAGGGAACCCGAGACTTCGTGGTGCCGGTCCTGGGGGCTCTCCCCACCGAGCAGATCCAACTCGACAGTGGCGCCCTCGCAGCCATCTGGATGACCTTCTCCAACAAGGGCTATGACGTGGTCTACACCAATGACTGGACCGGCACCCCGGGGCGTCTCCATCACGTGGCCTTCGCGGTCGACCAGCGCGAGGACATCCTCCGGGCCGCTGACACCTTCCTCGAGCACGGGGTGTTCATCGAGACCGGCCCCCACAAGCACGCCATCCAGCAGACGTTCTTCCTCTATGTGTGGGAGCCCGGTGGCAACCGGGTCGAGATCGTCAACGCCGGGGCCCGATTGGTGCTGGCGCCCGACTGGGAGCTCATCACCTGGACCCAAGCCGACCGGGCCAAGGGCCAGGCCTGGGGCTTGAAGACGATCGAATCGTTCCACACCCACGGCACACCACCGGTGCCTGATCCCTCGGATCGATGACGGCCCGCTTCTTCGATTCCCGCGCCGCCTACCTCCTGTTCAGCACTGCGACCAACGAGAAGCCAGTTGTGGCCGGGCGAATCGGAGCCGAGCTCGACCGCATCGCTCCGGGGAGCAAGGCGCTCCAAGTGCTCGACGCCGGCATGGGGGATGCCACGGTCCTGACCGAGCTGCTGCGCAGGCTGCACCGAGCTTTTCCCCACGTTCCTTGGTTGATAGTGGGCAAGGAGATCAGCATCGAGGACGTGAGGATCTCACTCGACAAGCTGGCCGATCGCTTTCTCGAGCACCCGGAGATGGTCTTCGTGGTGACCAACATGTCCTACCGGGAGGCGCCCCACCTGACCCCGCTACGGCATGAGGTCGGAACCGAGATGAGGTGGACGACGGTGCCTCTCGAGGGCACGACGGCGTTCGACTTCGCCCGTCAGATCAGGGGACTCTACGACGCGTTGGCAGACGACTGGGCCGTGCGCACCAGCCCCAAGACGGGGAATCCGGTATATGTCCACCCGTCGGTGCTCGTCCTCTATCGCAAGGACCGGGAGTTCATCCTCGGTGATGTGATCCCGAAACGAGGCACGGGCCCGGGACTGAGCTATCAGCTGGTCATCGCCTCTCAGCCATACCGGGCTCGCACCAGCGTCGAGCAGAAGATGAGGACGGTCGTGGTACCTCTGGCGCGGGTGCTTGCCCCTGGTGGCCGGATGGTGGTGGTCCATTCTCATGGCAACGACCCGGGCCTGGAGATCATCAACGGGGTATGGCCCGACGAGGAGCCATTTCAGACGAACCGACACGTGCTGGCTGCAGCCGCGGCGGATCACTTCGTCGAGCCGGGCGACGACGATCTCGTCTTCGAGCCGTCGCCCGACGAGGAGGCGGTGTTTCGCTACCACCTGCACGCCATGTCGTCGGAGGTGCAGGAGCACATCGGCACCTCGTTGATCGTCGCTGCATGGAACGCAGCGACTTACGTGGCCCAGATCGACGAAGAGCGGCTGTCCGAAGCGGTGGAAAGCGGTCGCTATGTGCCGGCCACCCGCGCAGTGATCCAGGAATACGCGGGGGTTTGGTTCAACGACGAGGCCTTTGTGATATCCCGAAGAAAGCGCTGACCCCAAGCACGCCCCGAGCGATACGCTCGGCATGATTCGCGTATGAGCAAGGAGACGACATGAGCGACCGGCCACCGTTCCGAGCCGACCATGTGGGCAGCTTCCTTCGGCCCAAGACTGTGGTGGACGCCCGGGCGCTACGAGGCGAAGGCGATATCGGCCCGGAGGAGTTGAGAGAGGTCGAAGACGAAGCCATTGCCGAAGTGGTGCGACAGCAGGAGGAAGTCGGGCTGAAGGGGATCACCGATGGCGAGTTCCGCAGGTTCTTCTTCCATACCGACTTCCTGGAGCAGCTGGACGGGGTGACGGTCACCGAGGGGAACTTCCTGGCCCGGTTCCACCGCACCGACGGGTCGGAGGTCGAGTTCTCGCCACCCACCATGGGAGTGGACGGCCCCATCCGTCACTCGCACCCGATCCAAGGGGCTGACTTCGACTATCTCGCCTCGCAGGTGACCCAGACCCCCAAGGTGTCCATCCCCGCTCCTTCGATGCTCCACTTCCGGGGTGGGCGTCAGGGGATCAGCGAGGAGGTCTACCCCGACTTGGAGCTGTTCTTCGACGACCTCACCGCCGCCTATCGGGAGGAGATCGCCGACCTCGCCGCCCGTGGAGCTCGCTACATCCAGATGGACGACACCAACCTGGCCTATCTCTGCGACCCGGAGGTAAGGGAGCGGACCGCGGCCCGGGGGGATGACCCCGACGAGCTGACACGTCTCTACAGCCGTTTGATCACCGACTCGTTTCGTGACCGCCCCGACGACATGGTCGCGGCCGTGCATCTCTGCCGGGGCAACTTTCAGAGCGCCTGGGTGACACAGGGCGGCTACGAGCCCGTCGCCGAGATCCTGCTCAACGACATGGACATCGATGCCTTCTTCCTCGAGTACGACGACGAGCGCTCCGGCGACTTTGCTCCGCTCCGATTCCTGCCGGCAGGGAAGACCGTTGTGCTCGGTCTGATGAGCTCGAAGACGGGTGAGGTGGAAAGCGCCGACGACATCAAGGCCAGGATCGAGGAAGCCGCTGCCTTTGCCCCGCTGGACCAGCTCGCTCTGAGCCATCAATGCGGGTTCTCCTCCACTGTCCACGGCAACAAGCTGAGCCCCGACGACCAATGGCGGAAGCTGGCGCGCACGGTCGAGGTGGCTCACGACGTCTGGGGTTACTGAGTCGACTGACTGACCGGTCGGGTAGGATCGGTTTGGTGATCGATTTCCAGACCGATCCGGGCCAGTACCGACACTGGCGGCTCCGCTTCGACGGTCCGGTGGCCTTCCTCGACATGGATGTCGACCCGGCGGGCGGGTTGCACGAGGGGTACGAGATGAAGCTGAACTCGTACGACCTCGGTGTGGACATCGAACTGGCGGATGCAGTGCAGCGACTCCGTTTCGAACACCCGGAGGTGGGCGCGGTGGTGGTTGGCTCGCTGAACGACCGCGTCTTCTGCGCCGGGGCCAATATCGGAATGCTCTCCGTGGCACCACACCCGCTCAAAGTCAACTTCTGCAAGTTCACCAACGAGACCAGGCACGCCATCGAGGACGCGACCGCCAACTCCGGTCAGCGGTACCTCACAGCCCTGAAGGGAAATGCCGCCGGCGGTGGCTATGAGCTCGCCCTGGCCACCGAACACATCATGCTCGTCGACGACGGCTCGTCGTCGGTTGCGTTGCCCGAAGTCCCGCTGCTCGGGGTCCTGCCAGGCACTGGTGGCCTCACCCGACTGATCGACAAACGGCACGTCCGTCGTGATCGCGCCGATGTGTTCTGCACGGTGGAGGAGGGGATCAAGGGAAAGCGCGCCCTCGAGTGGCGTCTGGTCGACGAGCTGGTTGCCTCTTCCGAGTTCGATGAGACAGTCATGAGCCGGGCGCTGGAGATGGCCAAGGCAACAGATCGTCCTGAGACAGCCGATGGGGTCGAGCTCCTACCGCTGCAACGCGAGCTGGGTGAGGACAGGGTCGTATACAGCTCCCTCGAGGTCGAAATCGATCGGGCACGTCGCACCGCCACTCTGACCATCTTCGGCCCGGGAGACGACGCTCCAAGCTCCGGTGCCGGCTTTTGGCCCTTGCGCTTGGCCCGTGAGCTCGACGACGCCATTCTCCACCTGCGGGTCAACGAGCTCGAGATCGGCACCCTGATACTGCGCTCCGCAGGCGACCCTGCCCTGGTCGAAAGGTTCGACCGCCGCCTCGGCGAACACGGAGGCGACTGGTTTCTCGAGGAAGTGGCGCTCTATTGGAAGCGTCTCTTGAAGCGGGTGGACGCCACCTCCCGAACCATCATCTGCCTGGTCGAGCCGGAGAGCTGTTTCGTGGGCTTCCTGGCCGAGCTGGTCCTTGCCGCCGACCGGAGCTACATGCTCGATGGCACCTGGCCGGGGGAGGAAATCGATGCCGGGATGATGCTGACCAGCTCCTCGACAGGCATGTTGCCAATGGCAAACGGTCTCACCCGGCTCGAGACCAGGTTCTGGGGCGACGATGCCGGTCTCGAGACGGCCATGAACGCTGTCGGGCATTCGATCGGGGCAACCGAGGCGTACGAGGCCGGACTGGTGACCGACGTCATGGATGACATCGATTGGGAAGACGAGTTGCGGGTGATGCTGGAGGAGCGGGCCGGGTTCTCGCCCGACAGCCTGACCGGCATGGAGGCCAATCTCCGCTTCCCCGGGCCGGAGACCATGGAGACCAAGATCTTCGGCCGTCTGACGGCCTGGCAGAACTGGGTGTTCTCGCGACCCAACGCCTCGGGTGAGACGGGAGCCTTGCGGAGGTACGGGACCGGGCTCCGTCCCGACTACGACCAGAGGAGGGTGTGATGACCGCCGAGATGGTCGATTACGACCTGTTGATCCCGAACAACGTCGGTCTCGCTGACGACCCCAAGCTCCGCCGTGCCCTGGAGCAATGGCATCCCGGGTACATCGACTGGTGGATGTCGATGGGGCCGGACGGGTTCCAGATGGCGGACGTCTGGCTGCGCACTGCGATCAGTGTCGAGAAGGAGGGTTGGGCCAAGTTCGACTACGTGAAGATGCCCGAATACCGGTGGGGCATTCTCCTTGCCCCCCAAGTCGACGATCGCACCATCCCCTGCGGGGAGCACGTCGGTGAGCCGGTCTGGACCGAGGTCCCGGGTGCTTATCGGGCGATGCTGCGGCGGCTGATCGTGATCCAGGGGGACACCGAGCCGGCATCGGTCGAGCAGCAGCGATTCCTCGGCTCGACCGCCCCGTCGATCTACGACCTGCGCAACCTGTTCCAGGTCAACGTCGAGGAGGGCCGCCACCTCTGGGCGATGGTCTAT
>JALDXP010000107.1:0-8669 GCA_032154885.1 Actinomycetota bacterium | reverse complement strand
CAGCCTCGGCTGAGCAGAGAATGATGGTGGCCCCCCTTGGGGCCACCATCATTCCCTCGAGACCGATGTCATCGAATTGCTTGCCGTAGAGAACCTCGAAGTCGTCTACAACGACGTCGTCCTGGTCTTGCGCGGGATCTCCCTCGAGGTCCCCGACGGCAAGATCGTCGCGCTACTCGGCACCAACGGCGCCGGCAAGACGACGACCCTTCGAGCCATCACCGGTCTTCTCGACATGCACGAGGGCGATGTGACCAAGGGTGAGATCACTTTCGACGGAGCGGACATCACTGAGGAGGATCCGGCCGCAAGGGTGCGGCGAGGTATCAGCCAGGTGATGGAGGGGAGACGGGTGTTCGCCGAGATGACGGTGGAGGACAATCTCCGCGCCGGTGCGTACTCGAATCGCGATGCCGACCTCGTCAAGGAAGCGCGTGAGCGGGTAATGGCACTCTTCCCGAAGCTGGCAGACCGGCGCAACGCGACTGCCGGCTATCTGTCGGGCGGCGAGCAACAGATGCTGGCAATCGGACGGGCTCTGATGCAGGACCCGAAGTTGCTGATCCTCGACGAGCCCTCTCTGGGGCTGGCGCCGCTCCTGGTCCAGGAGGTCCGGGACATCATCGTCGAGATCAACTCGCAGGGGACTGCGGTGCTTCTGATCGAGCAGAACGCCAACATGGCCCTCTCCATCGCCGACTACGGCTACATCATGGAGACCGGGAAGATGGTGATGGATGGCGACCCGGGCAAACTCCTCAAGGACGAGGATGTCAAGGAGTTCTACCTGGGTTTGCACACCACGGGGGAGCAGAAGTCGTTCCGCGACGTGAAGCACTACAAGCGACGCAAGAGGTGGCTGTCGTGAGCGGCAAGTTGCTCGAGCGTCGGGCGGAGCGCTCAGGGCCGAAGGGTTATGACCATCTTCTCGATGTGACTGACATCCACCTGGCATTCAAAGGCGTCAAGGCGATCGCCGGGGTGTCATTCCACGTAGATGATGGCGAGCTGTTCGCCATCATCGGGCCCAACGGCGCCGGTAAGACATCTCTCTTCAACGTCGTCAACCAGGTGTACGAGGCGCAGGAGGGAGAAGTCCTGTGGAAGGGCGAGAGCCTGATGGGCCTGAAGCCGAATCAGACCGCCGAGCGGGGGATCGCCCGCACCTTCCAGAACATCGCGCTTTTCCCTCATATGACGGTCATCGAGAACCTGTTGACCGGGCGCCATGTCCGTATGCGGAGCTCCTGGCTGGCTGGCAGCGTCTGGCTGGGGAAGGCGAAGCGGGAGGAGATCGAAAACCGCGAAATCGTGGAGGACATCATCGATTTCCTGGAAATCGAGCAATGGCGGAAGTACCCGGTCGGCCTGTTGCCCTATGGGATTCAGAAACGGGTCGAGCTGGGCCGGGCCCTGGCCATGGACCCCGAGCTGTTGATGCTCGACGAGCCCGTCGCCGGGATGAACCTCGAGGAGACCGAAGACATGGCCCGGTTCATCCTCGACGTTCAGGACGAGCTTGGCATCGCCATCATCCTCGTCGAGCACGACATGGGCCTGGTGATGGACATCGCCGACCGCATCCTCGTCGTCGACTTCGGCAAACCAATCGCCGAAGGCACTCCCTCCTCCGTCCAAAAAAACCCCAACGTGGTCAAGGCCTATCTGGGCGAAGAGGTGGAGACGGTTACCTGAGGTTGGTGGGCCCAAATATGGGCCTACGCAGACAAAGTAGCCGCCCACAGGTCTAGGTGGTATTTCCATGTCGCCGTAGGACCAATATCGGGCCTATGTACCTCAGGTACGCGGTTAGGGCCTCGGGTACTCGCCCAACAACTTCCAGGCGCCGGGAAGGAGGAGGCCGGCGGCCGCGGCTTTGATGATGTCACCGAGGACAAAGGGGACGACGCCGGCGACGACGGCCTCCGTGAACGTCATGTCGAGGAGGATCATCAGCCCGGCCACACCGAAGGCATAAATGATGAACGACCCGGCGACGAATGCCGTGAACATTGTGGGAAAGGTCCGGTCCTGTCGACGCTCTGCCATGAAGCCGACGAAACCCGCAGCGAAGATGAAACCGATCAGATATCCGGCGCTGCCCTGCGCGCTGGCCGTGTCCCAGCCGCCCTCCCCTCCCGCGTACACAGGCAGCCCAAAGGCTCCGGCGACGACATAGACGGCCTGCCCCGCTGCCCCCAGTGTCATGCCGAGCGCGGCACCGGTGAGAAGGACCGCGAAGGTCTGACCCGTCACCGGGACCGGGGTGAATGGCAAATGGATCTCCCACTGGGCGGCCAGTGCGGTCAATGCCGCGGCGCCGATGACGAGTAGCACCGAGTTGACCCGCGACCGGGGGACAACCCGTTGGACAATGACTGCCGATGTCATCTTTATCTCCTGCAAACCCGACGTCTGCCACCTTAAGGGCTAGGACCGCCCCACGCGGCCCACCGTTACCCTTTCATGATGCAAGACCAGACCCAACGCGGATCTATCTGGCCCCTCTACCTGGTAGGGGCTCTCTTCCTCGTGGGCGCTCTCGTCTTGGGCATCTGGAACCTGGAGCTTCCCTACCTGGCCTTTTCGTCCGGCCCGGTTTCCGATGCGGCCGACGCCATCGTCGCCAAAGACGTCGACACCTTTCCTCCCGAGGGAGAGCTTCTGATGCTCACGGTGGTCAGCCAGAAGGTCAACCTGTTCGAGGCCATGATCGCCGGGTTCGACCCGACGATCGACCTCGTGCCCAAAGAAGCCTTCCGCCAGCCTGACGAGACCGATGAGGACTACCGCAAGCGGGTGCTCCAGCAGATGGACGACTCCCAGACGCGGGCGATCACGGTGGCGCTGGAACACCTCGGGTATGAGATGGTCCCCACCGATGTCCTGATCACCGACCTCGTCCCCGACATCCCGGCTGCCGAGGTGCTCGAGATCGGCGACTCCGTCGATTCGTTCAACGGCACAGAGATCGTGCGAAGCACTGATCTCACAGATCTTCTCGAAGGGCTCGAGCCCGGCGACGTGATCGACATCGGTGTCACCCGCGACGGAGACCCCCAGACCGTTCAGGTGGAGCTCGCCGAGCGGGACGATCCCGAAGGCGGAGCCATGATCGGGATATCGGTTGGCGAGCTGAGCGAGCCACCCTTTCCGCTGACGATCGAGGCTGGAGACGTTGGCGGACCGTCGGCTGGGATGATGCACGCCCTGGCCATAATCGACACGTTGACGCCCGGCGAGATGACGAACGGCCACATCGTGGCCGGTACGGGAACGATCGCCTACGACGGCGCCGTGGGGCCCATCGGCGGCATCCGGCAGAAGGTCGTGGGTGCGGAGGCAGCCGGCGCGGAGTACATCCTGGTCCCTGCAGACAACTACGAGTCGGCCCTGACCGCACCCCGTGAGTCCATCGAGATCGTGCCCATAGACACGTTGCAGGATGCCATCGCCTTCTTCGAGGACCTGGACCAGGCCTGACCGACAGCCCAAACCCGGGCGAAATCCGGCCCGATCGGTATCTTCTAGAGCCGATGGCTTCTGACATCACCCCCGACGACATCCGACGGGCAGAGTTCCGTACGGTCCGGCGCGGCCTCGATCCGGATGAGATTTCCGGCTTTCTCGAGCGGATCGCCGCCGATCTCGACGAGCTCGAGGAAGAACGGGAGCGGCTCGCGACCAAGCTGGGCGAGTACGCCGACCGTGACCTGGAGACCGAGTTCGAGACCCTTGGTCGCGAGGTGGCCGCGGTGTTGCAGGCGGCCAAGGAGGCCGCTGACTCGATGAGGGAGCGGGCCACCATGGACGCCGCACGATGGCGGTCTGAGGCGATGACCGAAGTCGAGGCAATGCGGAAGGAAGCCAGAAGCGATGCCGAGGCACTCCGAGGTGACGCCTGGGCTACCGGCACCGAGTTGCTCAATCAGAGCGCGGCGGAGGCGCGTCGCATTCGAGGCGAAGCCGAACAGGACGTGTTGTCCGTCATGGGAGAAGCGGAGCGCGAGGCTCATCGTCTGACCTCGACTGCACGACGCGAGGCCGAAGACGTTGTCCGGGCCGCGATGATGGATTCGGAGAAGCTGGGCTCGGAGGCGAAGAAACGTCACGACGATTTGATCGAGCAGGCCTACCGCCAGGCAGAGAGCGCCCAGGAGCGGACCAGAGCCCTCGAGGAGCGGCGTGAAGAGTTGATGCTCGAGCTGGAGACGGTGCGCTCGACCCTGAGTCGTCTCGAAGGGAGTCTCGAGGAACGGCGCGAGGACCTCGATCTCTCAGCGGAATCGACGAGCGTCAAGGTCGTCCCCGCCCGAACCGAGCCCGACGAGGAGATATGGCAGCTGGGCGAGACGGTGCGTGTCATCCCTCCTTCCGATAGGCCAGGGAGCAAACCGGCGACTCCTGCCCCCGAGCGGCCGCGACCCCCGGCAAGAGAGGTGACCGACGAGCCTTCAGCCGATATCTTCGAGGAGCCGGAGTTCGAGGAAGTAGAACCTCCAGAGCCGGAGCCGACCCCGGATTTGGTCGACGAGCCGAAGCCGGTCGAGGTGGTGCACGAGCCGGAACGCGAGCCCGAACCGCAGCCCGGCCCCGACGATGTGGGTGCACTCTTTGCTTCGCTCCGGGGCTCACCGGGCGCGACGATCACCGTACATACCGCCGCCAGTCCCGAACCCGAACCCGACGAGGCAGAGGCAGAAGTAGCCGAGCCAGTGATGACAGCACCACGCAACGAGGTCATCGAGGAACGGGACGCCCGGCTTCTACCAATCACCAACCGGGCTCTGCGTGGAGTGAAGAAGGCGGTGACGGACGCCCAGAACGTCGCCCTCGACAGCTTGCGTCTCGACGACACATGGCACCCCGAGAGCAGGGTCCTGGCCGAGATGATGCAAGCCGACCTCAAAGGTCTCTGGGCGGAGAGCTATTCGGCCGGGCACGCGGCGGCCGAAGAGATGATGGGCTCCAAACTGAAACGGAAAGAGACTCCTCCCTCCAGCGCCGCAGAGATCTTTGGTGACGATCTAGCCGGGGCTGTCTCCTCGGCGTTGATCGACGCCGGAGACGGGCAGCGTGAGAAGCAATCAGCGACATCGAGGGTGTTCCGGGGCTGGCGCACCGATGAGGCCGAGCGCAGAGTGCGCCAACTCGCTCTCGTCGGCTATCACCGTGGACTGGTCGACTCCGTGGAGGATGACAACGGTCTGGAGTGGGTGGCAAGCGGCACGCCGTGCAGCGCCTGTCGTGGGGCAGCCGCTGAGCCCGAATCGCACCTGCCGCCGGTCCACGCCGGGTGCGAATGCACGTTGGTCCTCGCCGGCGGATAGCCAGAACCGCCGAAGAAACAAGCACAGCCGAACCGTTACCCTCACGGCCAATGTTCACGAGGGTTCCATCCGACTACCGGTCGGACAGACGGCGGCCTATCACCCTGATCCTGATTGCCGTGGCGGCGGTCTATCTGGCCCTGACCGCACTGGGAACTCTCTGGACCGACTACCTCTGGCTCGACTCGATTGGCTTCAATGACGTGTGGCAGCGTCGATGGGGTCTTTCGATCCTTCTTGGCGCCCTCGGTATCGCAGTGGCCTTCTTGGTCCTCTGGGTGAGCCTCCGGCTGGTCGACCGAATGTCTCCTCGCTGGGCCCCCTTCGACCTGACCGAAGAAGAGGAGATGATCGAGCGATTCCGGGAGTGGGTCGAGCCGCGGATCCGACAGATCCGTTTCTGGCTGACCGGTGGTCTCGCCGTCCTCTTCGGCTTGACCGTGGCCTCCTGGCGCGACGACGTCTTTCTCTTCATCAACGCCCAGGATTTCGGAACCCTCGACCCGATCTTCAACCTCGACGTCGGTTTCTACATCTTCCGTCTACCCCTGCTCGAGACGCTCACCGACTGGGTGTTCAACCTCCTCGTGCTGGCGACTGTGGTGACTGTGATCGGCCACTATTTCAACGGTGGTTTGCGTCTGAGCGGGCGGCGGCTGACAGCGACTCGGCGGGCCAAGACCCACATCTCGGTGATGCTGGCCCTCATCGCCCTGGTTCGGGCGGTCGTCTACCGCATCGACATGTACGACCTCTTGCTCTCGGACCGGGTGTCGGACCAGTTCTTCGGGCCGGGGTTCACCGACATAACGGCTCGCTTGCCTGCCTATCGATTACTCATCCTCGTGGCCCTCTTGGCTGCGGTCCTCTTCATCGTCAACATCTTCCGACCCGGGTGGAGTCTCGCCCTGGTGGCTGTCGGATCCTGGTTGGTGGTTGCGATCGCCGCCGCCGTCATCTACCCGGCCATCATCCAGCGCATCCAGGTGAATCCCCAGCCTCAGGCCAGGGAAGGCCCATATATCGAGCACAGCATCCAGTTCACCCGCCAGGCATGGGGTCTGGACGAAGTCGAGGTACGGGGCTTCCCGGCGGCTGACGATCTCGAAGTGTCGGACATCGAGGCCAACCAACTCACGATCGACAATCTGCGCATCTGGGATCCGTCCGTGCTGCCTCGCACCTATCAGAGCTTTCAGGAGCTTCGGAACTACTACACGCTGTCAGTGGTCGACACGGATCGGTACCTCAACGAAGGGATACCAACCCAGGTCATGCTGGCGGTGCGCGAGCTAGAGGAAGTGAATCTGCCCCGTGATGACTGGCTGAACCAGCGCCTCCTCTACACCCATGGTTTTGGGGCAGTGGTCAACGTGGCCAACCAGGTGGCCGAAGACGGACAGCCAAACTTCCTGCTGAAAGATGTGCCGCCGCAAGCCGCGGTTGAGGGCCTCGAGCTCGACGAGCCCAGGGTGTATTTCGGGGAGACCTATAAGGAGGGCCGGCCGGTGATCGTCCGCACAGGCGACGAGGCACAGGAAGTGGACTTCCCG
The DNA here is from genome assembly GCA_032154885.1 of Actinomycetota bacterium. Taxonomy (GTDB): domain Bacteria; phylum Actinomycetota; class Acidimicrobiia; order Spongiisociales; family ZC4RG35; genus JARDZU01. The sequence continues at coordinate 1,786 of JALDXP010000107.1, read as the reverse complement.
CTGGCGGACGAGCAGGGAACCGCCTACAACGAATACTCGGGCGAGGCCGGAGTCACCCTCGACAGCATCTGGAAGCGGATTGCGTTTGCGTTCCGCTACCGCGACCTCAACCTCCTCATCTCGGGCGAGGTCCGCCCCGACAGCAGGGTGCTTGTCGAGCGAAATGTGAGCCACATCGTCGAGAGCGTTGCCCCCTTCCTCCATCTCGACGACGACCCCTATCCCGTGATCGACAACGGCGAGATCCTGTGGGTGGTCGACCTCTACACGACCTCATCCAAGTATCCGTACTCCCAGGCCCTGGAGCCCGAAGCCATCGGTCGGCTGGCCCGATCCTCCGACCTCCGCCCCGGCATCAACTACATGCGCAACTCCGTGAAGGCGGTGGTCGACGCCTACGACGGCCATGTCACTCTCTATCTGGTCGATCCCGATGACCCCATAGCCCGCGCCTGGTCAGAGGCCTATCCCGAGCTGTTCACCCCGTTCAGCGAGATGCCGGAGAGCCTGGTCGAGCATCTCCGCTACCCGCAAGATCTGTTCCGCGTCCAAGGTCAGTTGTACCTCGAATATCACGTCACCGATCCCAATGAGCTCTTCAGCGGGAACGACGCCTGGTCGCTGCCGAAGGACCCGGCCACGATCGACCGTAACCCGGCTTCACTCGGGGCCGGGCTCCTGTTCGGCGACTCCCTCGACCAGACCACCGGCCAATATGCCTATAGGGCGGAGATCCTGCCTTACTACCTGCTGACCAAGCTGCCCGGCGAGGACGATCTCTCTTACCTGCTCCTCCAGCCTTTCACCCCGGGCGACCGACGCAACATGTCGGCATTCCTGGTCGCCGACTCCACCCCGGGCCGGTACGGGCGGCTGATCGACTACAGAATGCCCCAGGGTGAACTGGTCGACGGGACCGAGCAGGTCGGTCAGCGCATCGACCAGGATGCCGAGATCTCATCGCAGTTCACCCTGTGGGACAACCAGGGGTCGAAGGTCATCAAGGGCGATCTGCTGGTGGTCCCCATCGAAGATTCCATCCTCTACATCCAGCCGATCTTTCTCGAGGCAGAAGGGGGAGGCATCCCCGAGTTCCGAAGGGTGATCGTGGTGTATCGCGATCAGGTCGAATGGTCGGAGACCCTCGACGGCGCGCTGGACCTTGTGTTCGGGGAAGGCGATGACCCGACCGCGCCATCCGAACCGACGGAGCCCACCCCGGACGGGGGCACGGTCGAGGAGTTGTTGGACCAGGCGGCGGCTGCGTTCGCGGCTGCCGACCAAGCCCTCACCGCCGGTGATCTCGCCGAATATCAACGCTGGGTCGACGAGGCCGAACGCTTGCTCGGCGAGGCCCAGGCGATCATCGCCGATGCGGTCGAGGCAGGGAGACGGGTCCCGATCTCCTGACGCATGGCTGGCCACTACAGATGTGGTGATCATGGCGTCCTTTGCGGCGCCGGTATATCGGACCGAACGAGCCGGATCCGGGGTCTCATGAATCGCTGCTCGATGCTTCCGACCAGGCCCTTGATCGACCGAGCGCAGGACACGTTGCCGGAGGGATGGCTATATGGCCGGCCAACATCCAGTCTCCGGCTCGCCGCGGTCTGACGCATTCACTACAGGGCCGGGCGCTCTCCTACACTGGCCTCCTCCTTCAGGAAGCACATGGCTAAAGACGAAGACGAATACATACGGATGAGGGGCACGGTGCTCAAGATGCTGCCTGACTCGACCTTCGAGGTGCAGTTGGAGGGCGGTCTCGAGCTCCTGGCCAAGCCCT
>JALDXP010000106.1:0-8859 GCA_032154885.1 Actinomycetota bacterium | reverse complement strand
TCGCCGCTCGCGACGCGCTCTTCGCCAATCATCCCCAATCGCCCATCGAGGACAGGGAATCGTTCATAGGTCTGCCCTATTACAACTACGACTCGAAATGGCGGACAGCCGGTCGGTTCACGGCACTCGGTGATCAGGCGGCTGTTCTCGACCACTCCGGAGAGGGCTCGACGCGATTCCTCACCATTGGCACCGTGGATTTCGAACTCGCCGAGCAGGAGTGCCGGCTCGAGGTTCTCTGGCTGGATGCCTATGGCGGTGGGATCTTCCTCCCCTTTCGCGACGCCGGAAACGGTGACACCACCTACGGCGGAGGGCGTTATCTCCTCGACACTGTGAAAGGCGCCGACCTCGGCCACGACGGCGATCTGGTAGTCCTCGACTTCAACTACGCCTATCACCCATCGTGCGTGCACTCCAACCGGTGGTCGTGCCCACTGGCTCCAGCCACCAATCATCTCGGGCTCACGGTGGAAGCCGGCGAGCGTCTGGCAACGTAAGGTACGAAAATGCTCGGTTTCATCTTTCGACTCGTCCGTTATGCCGTCGTCGCCCTTCTCGGTGCTGCGCTGGCGGCCAAGTTGCTCCTCCAGTCACATGCCACCGAGGAGACAGAGGAAATCGACCTGGTGAACATCTTCGGCGGCGAAAAACTGATCTCGTCTGCCGATCCCTTCTTCGGGGGCAAGGTCACGACCCTTTTCGGCGGCACGCTGATCGACTTGCGCCGGGTGGTCCCCGCTCCGACCGGGATCTACCTGGACATCCTGGTGGCGTTCGGCGGTCTGAGCCTGGTGGTCCCGCCTGGATGGAAGGTCGTCTTCGATGGGACCGTCACAGCAGGTCGTATCGAAGATCTGACCCGGCCCGTGGACGACCCGGACGCCCCGATTGTCCGAGTCGGGGGTCTGGTCGCCCTTGGTGGGGTCGAGGCGACAACACGGCCACTGGTGGAGGCCGTCGCCTAGCCCGGGTCAGACAATCCTTCTCTTCGACGCCCATCTCGCCAGCTCATGACGGTTGGACAGCTGGAGCTTTCGCAACACCGACGAGACGTGCGTCTCGACAGTCTTGATCGAAATGTTGAGCTTCCGGGCCACCTGCTTGTAGGCGAACCCCCTGGCGATCAATCGGAGGACGTCCTTCTCCCTCGTGGTCAACTGGTCGAGCTCGGGATCATCCTCGGTGGGCATCACGCCGGCAAAGGCGTCCAGGACGAACCCGGCGAGACGTGGCGAGAAGACCGCGTCGCCGGCATCGATCCGACGCACCGCATCGACCAGGTCGCCCGGCTCGATGGTCTTGGTCACGTACCCACGCGCCCCTGCCCTGATCATTCCGATCACGTCTTCGGCTTGATCTGATACCGAGAGGGCGAGGAATTTCACCTCCGGATTCGTCTCCCCGACGCTCTCTACAACGACGATCCCGCCGCCGTCTGGCATGTGGACATCGATCAATACGACATCGGGCTCGAGCCCTCGAATCTCTTCGATCGCCGTATCGACGTCGTAGGCGGATCCCACGATGGCGAACTCTTCTGAGAGCTCTGCTTTCACGCCGGCCAGGAAGAGCCGATGATCGTCGACGAGATAGACCTTGACTCTCATCCCGCCGCCACCGGCATCCTGAGCACGACCTCGGTCCCCTCTCCCGGCTCGCTTTCGATGTCTGCCTCGCCTCCGGCCCGTTCCACCCGCGCCTTGATGGACTCCGCGATGCCCCGCCGGTCGGTGGCGACACCTGTTGGTTCGAAGCCCTTGCCCTGGTCGGTCACATACACGATGAGCTCATTGTCCTCTGCTTCGAAGTAGAGGGATATGCGCTCGGCCCCGGAGTGCTTGGCTGCATTGACCATCGCCTCATTGGCCGCGCCCAGAAGGGCCCGCGTGTCCTCGTTCAATGGGTGATCCCCTACGACGACCACATCGATTGGCACCTGATGATCGGCCTCGATCCTTCGAGCAGACGCCTTGAGGGCTGTCGAGAGGAGGTCGGCACCCTCGAGGGGGGCATTTCCGTAGAGCCAATCTCGTAGCTCGGATTCTTGTTGACGGGCGAGGATCGACATGCGTGCCGGATCGTCGCTTCGCTGGATCAAGGCCAGCGTCTGCAGCACCGAATCATGGAGGTGGGCTGCCATCTCGGCCCTTTCCTCTTGACGGATCCGCTCTCGACGCTCGGTGCCGAGATCTCGGGCGAGACGGGTGACCCATGGCCCGAAAGCCACCAGGATCCCAAAACCGGTGAGAGCGACGGCGAGGACGACCGGCCCGATCCCGGAGATTGGCCCGACGCTCGAAGAGAAGACGGCAAGCCCCCCAATCAAGAGCAAGACCCCGACCAGCATCCGGAGACGGCCCGGTCGGTCCACGCTCGGGTCCACGAGGGCGACGAGAGGGCCAGGCATGTTCCGATCAGTCAGGGCCGCTGTGCCGAAGCTGATAGCCCCCACGGTGAGAACCAGAGCATTCGATGGCCACCACCCCAGCGCCCCCAGGAAGAGCATGGCTCCTCCGAAGGCCAGGGCCAGACCCACAGCCTGATGGGTCGCCACCGGCTCGGGGTTGGTGTCCTCGACCCGGTCCAGCGCCATGAGCCACAACGCCAGATAGACGAGCACCCCGAGACCCCAGATCATGCCGAGTGTGACGAAGGCAGCCCGCACGAAGGCATCGCTGACCCCAAGGGTGTCGGCCAGGCCCCCGGCAACACCCGCCAAGATGCGATCGCGGCCGCGACGGTGGAAACGGAGCTGTCCGATTTGAGTCACGATGAAATGATCGCGGCGACGCGCCTCAACCTCAATAAGGGACATCCCCGAGAACCTCGGGGATGTCTCAGGGTCGTCCCCGATTGATGGCACGAGGCGGAGACGGTCGAATCAGGGGTATGGAACAGACCAATACAACCGAGGCCCCTGAGTCTCCCGTGATCATTCGGGAGCTTGTCCGCCCCCGTGAGGGTCGGATCCTGGCCGGAGTCGCCCAGGGGTTCGCCAACCGCTACGACGTGCCGGTACTTCTGATCCGGATTCTCTTCGTCCTGCTCACATTTGCCGGCGGCCTTGGTGTCGCCCTCTACGCCGCCGGGTGGTTTCTCATCCGATCGGACGACGAGGCCGATACGCCGGCTCAACGGATCTTCTCGGGCGCATCGACTTCGAGATCCTGGCTCGGCATCGGATTGGTGTTTCTCGCCATCCTCATCCTTCTCGACAACTTCACTTTCCTGTCCACCGGCATCGTGTGGTCGGTGGGACTGCTGGTGGTTGGTGTCCTCCTCTACACGGGCGATCTCCCGCGCCTGGTGAGGAACGAGCAGGCGAACGAAAAGGAGGGAGTTCAACAAATGACAACGACCGACTCACCTGCAACAACAGAAGCACCAGTGACGGCACCGGTGGAGCCGGCCGCACCATCCGGTCCCGGCGACGTTGGAGGTGCTTTGCCACCCACGCCAACTCCCAAGCCGCCCGTCGCGCCCCCTCCTCCGCCGAAGCCGAAGGAGGTGTCCTACCTGGGTCGCATAACGATTGGCGTTGTGCTCGTCAGCCTGGGCATTCTCGCCATCCTGGACAACATCCCGGGGCTCCCCATCGAGCCCCAGCCTCGCCATTACATGGCCCTGGCCACTGTCGTCGTCGGTTTGGGCCTCATGGTCGGTGGCTTCGTGGGAAGGGCGAGATGGCTGATCCTCGTCGGGGCCCTCATGGTGCCGACGCTCCTGTTCACCCCTGTATTCGAATACAACTGGAACTCAGATGACTTCGATCGAACAGTGTCCCCGGACACCTTTGCCGAGCTGGAGGACAGCTACGCGCTCGATGTCGGCAACCTGGTCATCGACCTGACCGATCTCCCCTGGGATGGGGAGACCGTGGACCTCGAGGCCCGGGTCGACGCCGGCAACATCGAGATCTGGCTCCCCTTGGGTGTCGGGCTCGAGGGTGAGGCCATGGTCGACATCGGTCGTGTCGGCGCCCTCGGCCGGGAGACATCGGGTTTGGGTAACCCGACGCTCCAGTTCGACAGACCAGGGCCGGAGGGAACGGTTGTCCTGGATGCGTCGGTCGATGTGGGCAATATCGACATCCAGATTGTCGGACGTTGAACTCGAAAGGAACAGAACTATGAGATCACACAGATTCGACGCCATCTCTTTCATTTCCGGGCTGGTCGTGGCCCTTGTCGGGCTCGTCTTCCTCGTACCTCAGACTCCGGTCGACCTCATCGACGCTGTGACTTCGCTCGGAGCCTGGTTCTGGCCGGTCCTCCTCCTCGGGATCGGGGTCGCGATCCTGGTGCCAGTGTTCATGGCCAGGTCCCGTGAGGACGAGGACGCGGGCGCTCAAACGGCTCCGGCTCGAGGAGACGAGCTCGACTAGATGGTCTCCTCGATGAGCCGGGTCTTGAGATCTGCGAGGCGTCTGGTCACCGACACGTGATACACGTGGGGGTTGACCAGGCGTTTCACTCCCGGGTCGAGACGCTCGAGGTCTGACACCCGGCGCTTTCTGGCCTCCGCCACAGCGGCAGGGTCATCGGAGGGTGCCGTCAGTGTCGCCGGCTCCAGTAGCTCCTCGGTGGCTGAGACCCTCGACTCGTCGAGGGTCCGCCCGATGCCGGTCTCGCGATGGTGCCTCACCTCGAGAGGGAATCCGAGCGTCTCGTCGGCCAACCCCATGAGGTCCACGGTCGCCAGCCCACGTTGGTCGTAGAGGCGATGGACTCGTTTGCGACCCGGGTTCACGATCTTCGCCGGAGTGTCGGAAACCTTGATCGCCGGTCGCCATTCCTCCTCGTCGGCGATTGCGACCAGCTTGTAAACGCCATCCAGGTAGGGACGCCCATCTGACGTCGCCATCTTGGTTCCCACCCCGTAGAGGAGGCGACTGATCACCCGGTCAGTATCCGCCCCGTAGCGGGGAGCTTCATCTGTGATCTGGGTGAGGATCTGGAAGATGGTCAATTCATCGAGACCACTGGAGAGAACGATGTGCACGTCCTCGAAACCCGCCTTGTCGAGCATCTGCGATGCAAGAACCGACAGGTGCGCAAGGTCTCCCGAGTCGAGGCGAATGCCGGCCGGCTTGTGGCCTCTGGCCCTCAGCTCCTCGAAGACGGTGATCGCGTTCGGGATACCGGATTCCAGGCTGTCGATGGTGTCGACGAGCAGGATGCACTCATCGGGGTACATCTCGGCGTAGGCGCGGAAGGCACCCAACTCTCCATCGCCCAGCGCCATGAAGACTTGCACCATCGAGTGGGCGTGGGTCCCCTGCGGCATGACCCCCATCTCATGGGAGATTCCGACGTTGGAGGATGCATTCACTCCCCCGATCAAGGCAGCCCTTGTGGCTGCGATACCTCCCTCATCGGGGGCCCGGCGCAAGCCGAATTCGAGGACGGCGCCACCCCTAGTCGCCTCGACGACCCTCGAGGCCTTGGTGGCGACAAGGGTGTGAAAGTTGAGATGATTGAGCAGCGATGTCTCCAGGATCTGGGCGACTCCGAGCGGCCCTTCGACGACCGTAAGAGGCACGTTGGCGTGGGCGACCCTCCCTTCCGGCATCGCCTCGAAGCGCAAGGCATCCCAGCTCACGCCGCCCAACCACTCGATGAAATCATCAGAGAAGAGGCGATGTCCCTCGACTCGATGAGCCCTGAGGGCGTCTCGCTCCTCGGCGCCGAAGCGGGCACGGTCGGCCCATCTCCCCAGCCAGCCCCAGCCCGCATTGATTGCGTATCCAGCCTCGTGCTCGCCGTAGTCGGGATAACGCCGGAAGAAGTGCTCGAACCGGGCGTCGCGTTCGTGAAGCCCGTGTCTGAAGTAGAGCTGCGCCATCGTCAACTGGTATTGATCAGTGAGTAGGGCGCCCCGGGAGATTCCCATGGCCCAAGCCTATTGCCCGCTTGTAGCCTGCCGGACGTGATCAGCTACGACACAGGCACCGCTCTCGTCGTTGTAGACGTGCAGAACGATTTCGCTGACCCCAACGGGAGCCTGTTCGTCCAGGGTGGAGACGCTGTCGTCCCCAGAGTCAACATCGAGGTGATGCGTGCCCTGTCGGCCGGCGCCTTCGTGGTCTACACCCAGGATTGGCACCCCGAGTCGACCCCACACTTCGAGAAAGACGGTGGCATCTGGCCGGTGCACTGCGTCCAGGGCACCTGGGGGGCAGAGTTCCACCCCGGCCTCGAAGTCTCGGGTCCCATCGTCCAGAACGGCGCCAACGGCGAGGACGGGTACTCGGGGTTCACGATGCGCGATCCGGTGACCGGTGAGGAGACTTCTACGGCCCTGCGCGGGATGCTCGAGGAGCGTGGCTGCCAGCGGGTGGTCGTCGTCGGCCTGGCTCTCGACTGGTGCGTCAAGGAGACCGCCCTCGATGCGGCGAAGGACTACGAGACGTCTGTGATACCGGATGCCAGCGCATCGGTCGACCTCGAGCCCGGGGAAGGGCAACGAGCCATCGACGAGATGCGGAGCCACGGGGTGACCATCGGCTAAACGCGCTGGGGCTCGGACGTGTAGGCCTGGTACAGGGTGCGGGCAGCGACCAGGACTGCGAACCCTCCGAATAGGGCAGACAACACCCTGCCGTCGACACCGAGGGCGGCCACTGAGGCGACTACGGCACCGACAACTCCGCCGGCTCCAACCATGACCGCATCCCTCAGCTGCACGCGGCGGTTCTTTCGATTGATGATCGTGGCGGCGACCGAAGTGAGGATGATGGCCAGTAGCGACGTGCCTTGCGCCTCGTGCTGTGTGAAGCCGAGCAACAGCACCGTTGCCGGAACGATGACGATGCCGCCTCCGACTCCGGCCACGCCGGCCAAGAACCCGGAGAGGACGCCGATGCCCACGGCGATCAATGCCAGCGTCAAGTCGTCGAATCCGCCTGCCAGCGGGAGCGGGTCTGTGCTGAAGATCATGCGGATTCCGGCAGCCAGCAACACCAGGCCGAAGAAGATGCTCAGTGACCTGGTGCTGAGACGATTCATCAGCGAAGCACCGACGATCGAGCCGACCACGCCGCCCACCCCAACCAGCACCCCGAGACCCAGATTCACCTCGCCGGAGATGGCGAAAGTCACCGCCCCCGCGGCCGCTATCGGGAAGATGCTGGCCAGCGATGTCGCGTGGGCGCGGTGACGGTCCAAGCCAACCGCCACCAGCAGAGGAACCATGACGACTCCCCCACCAATCCCGAACCCTCCGGAGAGGAGACCCGCGGCCAGGCCGATCAGGATGAATTTCCAGCGCGGTGCTGCCGCAGCCTCGATCATCGGGGGCAGATTAGGGGCGGGCGACTCCGGGTCTGGCTGCCCTCACCTTCAACTGGCGACCAGCAACAGTCGAGCCGTCGAGCGCTGAAATGGCGGCGTTCGAGGCCTTGGGAGCCATCTCCACGAAGCCGAAGCCACGTGACCTCCTGGAGTCCCGATGAGTGACGACGGTTGCGGAGTGGACCCTCCCGTGCCTGGCGAAGATCTTTTCCAGGTCCTCTCCGGTGACGCTGAACGGTAGGTTGCCCACATAGATCGACTCGCTATCGCCCGATCGGCGTGGATGTTCTGGTCTCGACGGGGAGGGAGCTCGGTCCTTGTCCACGCGTGGGAGGGGCCCCGTCACCATTGCGGAGTCGAGGCCCAGGGCCCGTTGCAATCTCTGGGCACTCTTGACCTGGCTCCCGTCGACGAGTGAGACCACCATCCCGCTTGCGCCTGCCCGGGCGGTCCGCCCCGAACGGTGCACATAGGTCTTGTCGTCCTCCGGCGGGTCGAAGTGGACCACGCTGCCCACGCCCTCAACGTGTATGCCCCGGGCTGCGACGTCGGTGGCCACGAGGGCCTGGCTGCGTCCGCTGGCAAAATCCTTGAGCGCACGATTCCGCTGCTGCTGTGATCGCCCCCCATGAAGAGCAACAGCAGTGACTCCGGCGCCCACCAATTGCTTGGCCAGCCGATCGGCTCCATGACGGGTGCGGGTGAAGACGATCGTTGGGCTGGCCGAAGAGACAACCCTGGCGACGTGAGCGGTGCGATCCGCCCTTTCCACCTTCCAGAAATGATGCTCGGCATTACTCGTGTCGTCGTCCTGCAGCTCGGACTCGTGTCGAACGGGGTCGCGCTGATACCGCTGGGTCAACACGGCGACGTCTCCGTCGAGTGTCGCCGAGAACAGGATCGTCTGGCGCTCGGATGAGGTCATGTCGAGGATGCGTTTGACGGCAGGGAGAAATCCCATGTCCGCCATCCGATCCGCCTCGTCGACTACCACGAGATCCACCTCCCGAAGATCTACGACTCCCTGGTCGATGAGATCTTCGAGACGTCCCGGGCATGCCACCAGCAGGTCGATTCCCTGTTGGAGACGCGAACGCTGCGGGCCGTAGGAGACACCCCCGTAGACGGCCACCATGGAGCGACCCACGGCCTTCGCGAGCGGCTGGAGCTCGGTGAGGATCTGGTCCGCGAGCTCCCTTGTCGGGGAGAGGATCAAGCCCCGGGGCCGGCGACTCCGGCCACGATCTAGCCGGGCTAGCGCGGGCAGCCCGAACGCAAGGGTCTTGCCTGACCCGGTGGGGGCACGACCGGCCACGTCCCGGCCGGCGAGGACATCGGGGATCGTCATCGCTTGGATGGGGAACGGGCTGGTGATGCCACGACGGGTGAGCATCTCGGTAAAGGGCTCGGGCAGGCCGAGCTCGGCAAAGGTAGACAATTGGTGTTCTCTCCGCCCCGTGTCCCGGGGCTGTGGTCAGTTGGCGATCTCCCTCGATGCGAACCCGGGACCGGGTTGGCGCGAGATCGGCAGAAGAGGCGGTCTGACCGGATGAGAAGTACTGCC
>JALDXP010000105.1:0-8957 GCA_032154885.1 Actinomycetota bacterium | reverse complement strand
CGAGACCCGTTGTCAGCTCGTCGAGGATGGCGATCTCGGGATTGCCGACCAGAGCAAGGGCGATCGACAGGCGCTGCTTCTGCCCACCGGACAGCTTGGCGTACTTCGTGTCCCTTTTCTCGGTGAGCCCGAGCTGATCGAGGAGGTCAGGCCAGTGGGCCGGGTTCCGATAGAAGCTGCTGTAGAGGTCGAGTGCTTCCCACACCTTGATTCGGTCGGGGAGACTGCTCTCCTGTAGTTGAACGCCGAGGAGTTCTTTCATCTCGGCGGGGTCGTGCTGTGGGTCCAGGCCCATCACACTGATCCGCCCCCCGTCGGGCTGTCGGAGGCCGGCGATCGACTCCACAGTTGTCGTCTTCCCCGCCCCATTGGGACCGAGGATGGCGAAGATCTCGCCCTTCTCGACGGTGAAGCTGACGTCATCGACCACTGCAACGTCGTCGTATCGCTTCACCAGGTTGTCGACTTCGATGACAGGCATGTGGCTTCCTTCGTTGTCGTAGGTGATGGTTGCCAGGGTGCCCGGTTTCGCTACCACTCGCATCGCCCGTCTGGCCAATGCCCACATCGGTGGCGGCTGATCGTCGGTATCAACCGATCGGTTGACCCGTCTCCACCCTGAGGTCATCGGGGGATTCCGGGGGAACTCCCCGATGGTGTGACCGGTCGGCTCGCGTCATGCTCGGATGGTGGAGCCGGTCGACCCCAATATCACCGACGTCGATGCCGGGCGCCCCTCCGGGCGTCGCCACCAACCACACCTGATCACATGGTTGGCCGTGGCGTTGCTCGCGTTCGGGGCGATGTTGGTGTTCGGCGACGACATCGGTGGTTGGTGGACCGGACTCACCGAGAATCTGGCCAGCCCCGAAGCATTCAGGGCGTGGGTCGAAGGCTTGGGCGCCTGGGGCCCGATCGGGTTTCTTCTCGCCCAGGCGGCGCAGGTGGTGGTGGTCCCGATACCGGGAACGCTTTTCCCGCCGGTCGGCGCCCTCGCCTTTGGCCCTTGGCCTGCCCTCGCCCTGAGCCTGGCGGGGATGGCCTTGGGATCGGCGGTGGTGTTCCTGGTGGCCCGCACATGGGGGAGGCCGCTTGCGATCAGATTGGCCGGTGCGGAGCGAGTCGAGCGATATCAGAGCCTGATGACGGCCCGCGGCGGTCTGCTCATCTGGCTCGTCTTCCTCCTCCCCTTCCTCCCCGATGACGCGGTGTGCGCCCTTGCCGGGTTGTCCGGTATCGGGTTCGGTCGCTTCATGCTGATCGCGACCGTGGGGCGGATTCCCGCCGTGGCTGCCGGCGTGTTCACCATGGCTGGGTTGGAAGGAGCCCCGGCATGGGTGTGGGGGATCGCAGCAGCTGGCTTCGTGCTCCTCCTTTGGGCGGGGACGCGGTTCGGCCCCGCCATCGAACGTCGCCTCGTCGGCCTCAGCCGGGCTCCCCGACCCGACCCGGATGAGACGGGGCGCGTTCCAAAGCCATCGAGTGTTCCTCACGTGACAGTGTCAGGATGTGGCCCTCCAGGGCGATCTCGTGCTCGCCATCCAGATGTGAGTTGAATCGGTCCTCGAGAGCCATCAGCTCGGGTGGTCCTGCCATCCGGGTCGAGGCGACGGATCCGACCTGGATGACGTCTCCATCCGTCGTGAACGAGCCCGTGAAACGATTGACGCCGACCCGTCCAGCCACCCTGTCCCCTTCGAATCGAACCGCCCGCGGGGCTTCCGGGTCGATCGGCTCGCCATCGATCTCGATCACGAGCCAATCGCCTTCTAGAAGGTGCTCGATCATCGTCTTCAAGCCTACGGAAGCGTCATGTCGATAGGCTCGGTTCTCGATGGCCATCATCTCACGTGGGTTCATAGGACGGCGCCCAGAAGCCGACCCGAGCCGTCTGCCCCCGGGCCAATACGTCGCGCACGACTTCCCGGTGCTGTCCGCAGGCCCAACACCTCGAATCTCGATGGACACATGGACGTTCGAGATCACGGGTCTGATCGATGAGCCGAGATCCTGGAGCTGGGACGAGTTCAACGCTCTTCCCTCAGAGACGGTGACTCTCGACATCCATTGCGTGACGAAGTGGTCGAAGCTGGACACCACCTGGACCGGAGTTTCGGTCGACACCCTGCTCGAGGGCGTGGAAACAGAAGCGACCCACATCATGGCCTCCAGCTACGGCGGCTATACGACCAACCTCCCGTTGGCCGACATCGTCGGCGGCCGAGCCTGGGTTGCTACCGGCTACGACAATCAACCACTCCACCCCGAGCACGGTGGGCCGGCGCGTCTCCTGGTTCCGCATCTCTATTTCTGGAAGAGCGCCAAATGGGTACGAGGGATCGAGTTGCTGGCGCAGGACCGGCGCGGCTTCTGGGAGAGAAACGGGTACCACGACTATGGGGATCCGTGGCGGGAGCAGCGGTACTGGGGCGATTGAGCCAGGCTCCGACGGCTCCGCTGCGGATGGACTGGCTGGCGGCCAGGGTCATCTCGAAGCGCGACGAGACGCCGCGCGTGCGCAGCATCGTCTTCGAGTGTCCGATGTGGGAGGGGCACATGGCCGGCCAGCACGTCGACATCAGGCTCACCGCGGAAGACGGATATCAGGCACAGCGGAGCTACTCCATCGCCTCGGCGCCTGAGGACGACCACCTGATGCTGACCATCGAGCGGCTGCAAGACGGAGAGGTTTCGCCCTATCTGTTCGACGAGCTGGCACCTGGCGACGAGCTCGAGATGAGGGGCCCGATCGGGCGCCACTTTGCCTGGACGCCCGAAGTCCGAGGCCCGCTTCTGATGATCGCTGGCGGGTCCGGGGTCGTCCCCTTCCGAGCCATGCTTCGCCATCGGCGGGCACACGAGGTGGTGACGCCGGCCCGATTGGTGTATTCGGCCCGGACGCTCGGGGATGTGATCTACCGCGAAGAGCTGGGCGAAATCGAGGGCGCCGATGGTGCGGACGTCGTGTTGGTCCTGACACGTGCCCAACCCGAGGGGTGGACGGGGTTCGACCGCCGAATCGACACCGAGATCCTCTCCGAGGTGACCTGGCCAGCGGGGGACAAGCCGAAGACCTTTCTCTGCGGGCCAACCGGCTTCGTCGAGACGGTCGCCAACTATCTCGTCGACCTCGGTCACGAGCCGGAGTCGATCCGGACCGAGCGGTTCGGCCCGACCGGCTGAACCATCGACACGGGAATTAGGCGGCGGGTTGGGGCCTTGAACCAGGGAGCGCACTGAGAAGAGTCACTGGACGAAGCACCCACCACCGCGACCCCAATGACCCATCGTCAGATCCTGCTGGTACTCAGTGGGCTGATGCTGGGTCTCTTTCTGGCTGCTCTCGACCAGACCATCGTCGCCACTGCACTGCCCACCATCGCCGGGGAGCTGGGCGGCCTCGAGCACCTGTCCTGGGTGGTCACGGCATATCTCCTCACCTCCACGGCCTCGGCTCCCCTTTACGGGAAGGTATCGGACATGTACGGGCGGAAGATCGTCTTCCAGTTCGCCATCGTCACCTTCTTGATCGGGTCGGTGCTCGCCGGGATGTCCCAATCGATGACGCAGCTCATCGCTTTCCGGGCCATCCAGGGCCTCGGGGCGGGTGGCCTGATCGTGATGACGTTCACCATCGTGGGCGACGTCCTCTCGCCCCGGGAGCGGGGTCGGTACCAGGGGTACATCGGAGCGGTGTTCGCGTTGGCGTCGATCGCCGGCCCTTTGCTGGGCGGCTTCTTCGTGGACAATTTCTCCTGGCGATGGGTGTTCTACATCAATCTCCCCATCGGGCTGGCCGCTCTCTTCGTGACCGCGACAGTTTTGAACCTTCCCTTCCGCAGGGTCGATCATCCGGTCGACTACCTCGGAGCCGGCCTTCTCGTAGGTGGGGTCACCTCACTTCTGTTGGTCATGGTGTGGGGTGGCTCTGAGTACCGGTGGGACTCGCCGATGATCATCGGGTTGTCGGTCGTCGCTGTGGTGCTCCTGGGTCTCTTCCTCCTCCAGGAGCGGCGAGCGACGGAGCCGATTCTCCCGCTACGGCTTTTCCGGGACCGCACCTTTGCCATCACCTCGGCGGCCGGTTTCATCGTCGGCCTCGGGATGTTCGGCGGCATCATTTTCCTGCCCCTATTCCTCCAGGTCGTCATGGGGACGACGCCTACCAATTCCGGGCTCTTGCTGCTGCCACTGATGGGTGGCGTAGTGGTCTCGTCGATCGTCTCCGGGCGGCTCATCACTCGTACTGGCCGGTACAAGATCTACCCGATCGTCGGCACATCTCTCATGGCGATCGGTCTTTGGCTCTTCTCGACCATGAGCATCGAGACCCCCTTGCTGACGGCGTCGACCTTCATGCTGATCTTCGGCACCGGTGTCGGCCTGGTGCTTCAGGTGCTGGTGATCGCTGTTCAGAACGCAGTGGAGGCGCGCGACCTCGGGGTCGCAACCTCGTCGGCCACCTTCTTCCGGTCGTTGGGCGGGTCCTTTGGGACCGCCCTCTTTGGAGCGGTTCTAACCAGCCAGCTCGCCATACGCCTCGCCAGCCTCCTCCCCGAGGGAGCGGAGATGGGGGAGCTCACCGGGAGCCCCGATCTGATCGCGCAGCTTCCTGCTGGAACCAGAGAGTCGGTGATGAATGCGTTCTCCGGCGCGATAACCACGTCGTTCGCCATCGCGGTTCCGTTCGCCATCGCCGCGCTGCTCCTGGTCGTGTTCCTTCCCGAACTGCCTCTTCGTGACACCGCTCACGTTGGCGCCGGCGAGGCCGACACGCCGGTAGCCCCCGGCGCAATCGGGCACTGACGCAGCCGGATCAGTCGAGCGGGACCGAGAATCGGACCCGACCGCCGGGGCCGTGCTCGATGGTGATCGTCCCTCCGTGAGCCTCGACGATGCCCTTGGCAATGGCGAGCCCGAGCCCCGTCCCGCCGGATTCGCGATTCCGGGAATCGTCGGCGCGGACGAACCGCTCGAACACGCTGCTGCCCATCTCCGTCGGAAACCCAGGGCCTTCGTCCACCACCGTGGTGACTGCATCGGACCCGTTTCGCTCGAGCAGCAGCCACACCTCTCCTGATTCCGGGCTGTGCCGGATCGCATTTGTCAGGAGATTTCTCAGCACGCGACCGAGCGCAGCCGGGTCGCCACTAACGGCGACGTGCCCCGGGGAATCGACAGTCAGGGTGACACGCCGCAACGCAGCCGCCGGGTTCACCGCCTCCACCGCCTCGTCGGCGAGCTCGGCCATGTCCATACCGACTCTCGAGAGCTCGAGACGCCCGGACTCGATCCTGGCCAGGAGAAAAAGGTCGTCGATCAGGTGGCGAAGATGTTCCAGGTCGAGGGCAAGGCCGCGCAGGTACGCCTGCGGATCGGGAGCCACGCCGTCCTGGAGCGCTTCGACCGCGGCCTGCATCGACCCCATTGGTGTGCGGAGGTCGTGGCCGATCGCTGAGAGCAGGTGCCGTCGCTCGACCTCAGAGGCCTCGAGTGTGGCGATGGTGTCGTCGAGTGCCGCTGCGGCCCGGCCAAGCTCGTCGCTTCGGGTCACCCCCGTCCGAGCACTGAGGTCACCGGCGCCGACTCGCTCGGCGGTCCGCGAAATCGCTTCGAGGTCCGCGGTTAGAGGGCGAGCGACCGCTCCGGCGATGACACTTCCCAGGCCGACGCCCAACCCGATGGCCACCAGAACGAGTGTCAGGTCGTGCGGCTCGATGAACATCGTCACTGCTGCGACTGCCACCGCTGCCCCGGTCACCACGACGGCGGCGTAGGCGATGACGATGAGGCTGGTGCGGAGGGAGTGGAATCGGGTCGCGAGGCGCAACGAGACCAGAGCGGCCAAGAACGTCGCCAATGCCATTACTCCAAAGATGAGATAGAGGAGTCGGCGGTCGGCCGGTGTCACATCCATGACGAGCTCAGCGACCAAGAGCACGATCGCGACGACCAGGATTAGTGCCAGAACGGTTCGTCTCATGAGCCGAGCCGGTAGCCGACGCCCCACACGGTCTGAATCCAGCGTGGATCTTGCGAGTCCACTTCGATCTTCTGGCGAATACGGCGTACGTGGACCGTGACGGTTGCCGGGTCCTGCCATTCGGGCGAGGAGCCCCACACCTGGTCGAGCAGGTCGCCCCGACTGAATACCTGGAGGGGGTGGGCGACCAGGAAGGCGAGCAGGTCGAACTCCTTTGCGGTGAGCTCCACTCGCTCTTCCTCGACCATGGCGACCCGTCGCGCCGTGTCTATGACGATCCCGTCGTACTCGTACGGGTCGGAGAGTGGCTTGGCCGTCGATCGGCGAAGAACCGTGCGGACACGGGCCACGAGCTCCCTAGGGGAGAAGGGCTTCACCACATAGTCGTCGGCCCCGAGCTCCAAGCCGGCCACCCGATCTGATTCCTCGGCCCTCGCCGTGAGGAGGATCACGGGGAGGTCGCCATCCCGTCTGATGTCGTTGAGCACCTCGAAGCCGGACACAGCGGGGAGCATCAGGTCGAGCACGACCAGATCCGGCTTGAACTCGGTCAGACCCCTACGGGCGGTCTCTCCGTCCACCGCGGTCTCGACCTGGTAGCCGTCACGACGGAGGTAGGTCGCTACGACCTCCAAGATCCTTGGCTCGTCGTCGACGATAAGGATCCGCTGTCCGTTGGGATTTTGGAGTGCCACGCAGGTGAGATGGTACGGCCGGCTCGCGAAACGGTCCTGGGCCCGCTCTTACGTTTAGGGAGATTTCATCTTTCCCTGGCTGCGATTTCGGAGCGCTCAACAAACCCTTAACAGACTGTGAAACGGGGCATGCTCGCTCCAAACGAGACGTACGTTGATCGGGTCGACCCGCCCAAGGAGGCTCGAATGAAATACCGTTCTGTCTTGCTGATCCTGGTTGTGGGCCTCTTCATCGCCGCATGCGGTGAGGATGCCGCGACCGACACCACTGCCGAGATGGATGACACCTCGACCACTGCCGAGATGATGGATGACACCGCGACGACCGCAGAGATGATGGACGAGGACGTCCTTGCCGTCGCCGCCGCCGAAGGCGATCTCGATACGTTCCTCGGCGCCATGGAAGCCGCGGGCATCATGGAGGACTTCCATGGCGAAGGGCCGTTCACCCTCTTCATTCCGACCGACGACGCGTTTTCCGCCTATGTGGACGAGTCCGGCATGACCGAAGAGGAGCTCTTGGCCGGTGGCGAGATGCTTCAGTCGGTCCTCGGCTATCACGTGGTCACGATGATGGAAGACTCCGAGATGGTGATGGGCATGGACGGCCAGACGTTCACGACGCTCAACGGCGCGCCCCTGGATGTCACGGTCGACGGCGAGACGGTGATGGTCGGAGATGCCACCATTGTCCGGTATGACCTCTCTGCCTCGAACGGAGTGATCCACGTAATCGACACCGTCCTCATCCCGCCAGAGGCTTGATGGATCGACGGCGTTCGCTCACGATCGCGTTGGTGGCGGCCCTCGCCGTGGTGGCGTTCCTGCTGTTCCGGCCCGACACCCTGGTCACCGAGGTGGTGGCTGCGGACCCGCTGGAGGAGGCCTTTCCCACGACAACATCGACGATGGCCGAGGCGACGACGTCCGCAGCTACCCCGACGACGATTGCTGACACGACCCTCTTGACCACGACGACCACTGTTCCGGTTGGCCCGGTGCGGCTCTCCCATGGGGAATTCGTCGGCATCGAGCACCACGCCACCGGCACGGCCTCCGTCTACGAACAGGATGGGCGCCATGTCCTCAGATTCGAGGACGACACCGACATCCAGAACGGTCCCGACCTTTATGTGTGGCTGCTGCCCACGACTTCATACGAGGGGGGAACCCCGGCGGAGTACATAGACCTCGGGTTCCTGCAAGGGACTGTTGGCGGGCAGAACTACGACCTGCCCGACGACTTCGACCCCGAGGTCCACAAAACCGTCCTCATCTGGTGCCTTCGCTTCGCCGTGCCCTTTGCGACCGCGCCGCTCAGCTGAGCCTGTGGCCTTCAGTCGTCGCTCCAGTCGAAGACTGGCTCGGGTGGAGCCACGTGTGCCGGTCCCTGGAGCAGATCGAGCCCATTGACGTCTTCGACGAACTCCAGCCACCACCGGTCATAGGTCGAGCTCGGGTCCCATTCACGGAGACGCATGCGGCTCAGACCGGCGGGGGAGATGTCGTAGACGCTGACACCGAGGTCGGTCTCAGGGCCGTGGTTGATCCAATAGGCGTGACCCTTCACCTCGAATCGCCTGTTGAGGTCCTGGTATTCCTCGAGGTGGGGCTTCAACTCGGTGGCGAGATCGCGGTACCGATCCGTCTTGTCCGGTCGCAGGGGAACTGCACTGGCGAACAGCATGTTTCGTGTCCTTTCGTGGGAGGCGAATCTTGCCACTGCCGTCGTTCCTGGTTGGCACTGAACCCTGGCGGTCTGCGGGCCGATATACGGTCCATGCCCGTGCGAATCCTGTCTTTGGCGCGCCTGACTGCATTGCTGGCTGTCGTCCTCGTCGCCTCCTGCTCAGCTGCCTCGCCGGAGACTGCGGTGGGCAGTTCGACCACGATCGCAGCACCGACCTCGTCGTCCTGGCCCGGTCCGACTGCGACGAGCACGACGAGCACCACGAGCCTTGCGGACACCACCACGACGGTGGTATCTCCGACGACGACCGTCGCCGCCATCCCTGCCAGCACCAGCACCACTGTCATCCCCCCGCCCGTGGTGGACCCCCTCTACTCGGCACCGGCGGCGGGCCTTTCCGGTGATCCTTCAGCGGCGATGCCGCCCGGCGCCGAGGACGTGACGGTGGCTTCGATAACGGACGGCGACACCCTCGATGTTCGGGCCGACGACGGGTCGATCTTCGAGGTCAGGATCATCGGGACCAATTCACCTGAGTCGGGTGAGTGTTTCGCCGAGGAGGCAACTGGGGTCCTGGCCGCGCTGGCCC
>JALDXP010000104.1:0-9021 GCA_032154885.1 Actinomycetota bacterium | reverse complement strand
GTCGCTGTCCTGCGAGGAGGAAGGTAGTGAGCGACGATCGCCCGACCGGATGGGGCGGGGACCCTGTCCAGCCGCCGGATCTCGAGGATGTCAGAGAGGCGGCAGAGCGGATCGAGAGCCTCGTGCTGCGAACCCCCCTCATTCCAATGCACAGCTATGAGGCGACCTCTGATATCTACCTGAAGCCCGAGGTCCTTCAGCCGGTGGGATCGTTCAAGATCCGGGGCGTCGGCAACTGGGCGTTGAGCCTCACCGAGGAGGAGAGAGGGCGCGGGATCGCCACCACCAGCGCCGGGAACACGGCCATGGCCTTAGGCCACATGGGGCGGGTTCTCGGTGTGCCGGCGCGATCCCATGTCCCCGATTCTCTCCACGAGTCGAAGCGGAAAGCACTCGCCGCCTATGGCGTGGATCTTGTGCACGTCTCGATGACGGATCTGATGCGGTTCATGTTCGAGGAGGCGTGGCGAGATGAGCCACACAGCTATCTCAACCCGTGGGGTGAGCCGCTGATGATCGCCGGTCATGGGACCATCGGTATCGAGATCTTCGAGGAGCTACCCGAAACCGATTCTGTCTTCGTCCCTGTCGGGGGAGGCGCCTTGCTCGGTGGAGTGGCCTCGGTGTTGAAGACACTCAAACCGTCCATCCTTGTCTACGCGGTGCAAGCTCGGACCAACTCGGCGCTCGCCGCTGCGTTCGAATCTGGAGGGCCGAGATGGATCGAGTGGCAGGACACCATCGTCGAAGGTGCCTCCACTCCCGTCATAACCGACGAGATGTTCCCCATGCTCCGCCGCCTGGTCGACCATCTCGTCCTGGTCGGAGAGGATGAGGTGATGGCGGCCATGAGGGTGCTCGCAATGGGCGACAAACTGGTCACCGAGGGAGCAGGTGCGGCCGCCGTCGCCGCCGCACTGGCGACGCCGGCGAAGGAGCGTGGTCTCAGCGTCTGCATAGTGAGTGGAGGAAGCGTCGATCGGTCGCTGTTGGCCAGGGTTGTGGGTGAAACTGGGCAAAGCCCTATCGGTAGCCTTGACTGATGTACCGGCTGACCGCGGCCGCGGCCGCACTCATCGTTCTCACGGCGTGCACGAGCGAATCGGCCGCGACGTCGACGGTCGTCGAGCAGACAACCGCGCCGGAGGTAACTGAGGCGTTGCCCACCGATGTGTCGGAGTTGCCCGGCCGCCTCGTGGTCGTGGACGACGACGGCAACATCGTCACGATGGATCCCGACGGCACGGACTCGACCAACATCACCGAGGATGGCGGAGAGGCCGCCGGCTATCGGCAGCCCGCCTTCTCACCGGTGTCCGACACGGTTGCTTGGTCGGAGATAAATGCCGAGGGATCAGGCTTGGGCTCCAGCGACGGGCAGGGTGCGAACCGCGTCTCGATCCCGATGACTGCCCCTCCGTTCTTCATGTTCTGGTCACCCGACGGCAACGGGATCGGTGTGTTGCACAACAGCGTCGGTGGAATGATCGAGTTCGAGGTCGTCGACGTGGACGCGACCAGGTCCGAGGTGCTGGCGGAGGGATCCTCGTTCTACTTCTCGTGGAGCCCTGACAGCAGCCAGGTCGCCGCTCATGTCCAGCCGGAGTTCTTCGGCACCATCGCCCTCGATGGTGAGGAAGCCGACCTGGGGGCCACCGCACGTGGCTACCAGGCGCCCCATTGGATCCCGGCAGGCATCCTCCACCTCGCCGAAGCGGGGCTCGAGCTGCGACAGACCGGTGGCGAATCACGTTTGCTCGCCACCGTTCCCGGACCGGTTGCCTTCGTGGCCAACCGACAGGGCACCAGGGTGGCCGTCCAATCCTTTGTCGAGGAAGACACACCTCCCGGGGTGAACGCCGCTGTCACCGAGACCCCGGCGATTCCATCGAACACCGTCGTCGTCATAGACGTCGACAGCGGAGACATGTCCGAGGTGGTGGCTGCCGCCTCCTTGGGTCTGTTCTGGAGCCCGGACGGGGAGTCCCTGCTCGTGTTGAACCCCGACGAGGGAGGCGCTGCCGAGCTGACCATGCTCCTGTGGAGGGCCGGTGAGACGACCGAGCTCGCGACTATGTCGCCAAATCTGACCTTTGTCGCCGATGTGCTGCGATTCTTCGACCAGTACGGCCAGTCACTTCAGCTGTGGTCTCCCGATTCGGCGGCATTCGCCCTGCCTGGCGCGATCAGCGACGACCCAGGCATCTGGGTCCACCTCGTCTCCGGTGGCGATCCGGTCAACGTCCACGACGGATCGTGGGTTTCCTGGTCGGCCGCCTGAGCGAGGGAGATCTGTAGGTTCTGGTCCATGAGTGTCTTCACCGGCCTGACCGATTTCGACCCGGTGCCTGTACTGCAGACATCGCCTTCTGTGACCGTCTCGACCAAGGCCGCACCGGACGTGGCCGTCATTGGATATCTCGTCGCCAGGGATGGCGACGGCCCCGGCGAACACGGGTTGGACGGTGTCGCGTTCGAAGCAGCAGGTTTTGAAGGCAAGGTCGGCCAGACGATCGCCCTACCTTCCGCCGAGGGCCCGCTCACAGTCCTGGTCGGTGTCGGCGAGTTGGGAGATCTGGATGCTGCCAGGCTCAGGGATGCGGGGGCCGCCTTTGCCCGAGCGACTGAACGACACGGCAACCTGACCCTGAGGCTGGGTGAGATTGGCGCCGTCGCCCCCGATGCTGCCGCACAGATGCTGGTGGAGGGGGTGTTGCTGGCTCGTTATCGATTCGACGTTCTGAAGGCAAAGCCCACCGTGGAGCCCATCGAGGCCCTTGCCCTGGTCGTCGAGGGGAGGCGCTCGGCTGGAGTCAGACGCGGAGCGGCCCGTGGGGTCATAACTGCCGAGGCGACGAACATCGCGCGCGACCTGGCCAACACTCCTCCAGCTCTGCTCACCGCCATAGACATGGCGGACCTGGCGAGCAGGCTGGGAAAGGAGCGTGGACTCGATGTCGAGATATTCGACGAGAAGGCACTGATCGACCTGGGCTGTGGCGGTCTGCTCGGGGTCAATGCCGGCAGCGCCGAGGAGCCGCGCATGATCAGGATGAGCTACCTCCCCGCGCGCCCCCGTGGTCATTTGACTCTCGTCGGTAAGGGGATCATGTATGACGCCGGCGGAATGGCCCTCAAGCCGGCAGACGACGTCCACGCCACGATGAAGAACGACATGTCGGGGGCGGGGGCCATCATGGCTGCCATGGCCCAGCTCGCGGCCCTCGGCTGCAAGACGGCCGTAACCGGGTACCTGATGTGCACCGACAACCGGCCCTCGGACACCTCCATCGCCATGGGTGATGTCCTGACGGTGTACGGCGGGAAGACCGTGGAGGTGATGAACACCGACGCCGAGGGACGGCTGGTGATGGCCGATGCCCTCGTGCTCGCCACCGAGGACGAGACCGATGCGATCGTGGACATCGCGACACTGACGGGGGCGGCGATGCGAGCCCTCGGAACTCAGGTGGCCGGTCTGATCGGCAACAACGCCAGTGTTGTCGACCAGATAGAGGCGGCTGCCGATGCCAGCGGGGAGTCGGTTTGGGAGCTGCCGCTCGAGCGCCGTTATCGGGGGGATCTCAACTCCGACATTGCCGACATCAAGAACCTGGGCGGGGCCAATGCCGGCGCCATCACCGCCGCTCTCTTCCTCGACGAGTTCGTTGCAGGCAAGCCATGGGCCCACATCGACATCGCGGGCACGGCACAGAACGACCGGGACACATCCTGGCGCCCACCGGGCTGTACCGGGTTCGGGGCACGGCTCCTCGTCGAGCTGGCATTGAACTTCAAGCGACCCACGGCCTGAAAGGGGACCAGAGATGACCGGCGGCACAGCCGTTGTGAAGAAAAGCTTCTCGGAGAGGATGCTCGATGGTGTCGAACGGGTGGGGAACAAGGTGCCCCACCCGGTCTTGATGTTCCTCTACCTCATCCTGTTCATCATCGTCCTCAGCCACATCCTCTATCTGTTGGACGTCAGCGCCACCGAGGAGATCACTGTTGCCGTGCCCACCGAAGAGCAGATCGACGAGCACGGGGGTCTGGGCGGGTCCGACGAGCCATACCCGGAGACGCCCATTCTCCCCAACTACGACCCCGAATACGAGATAGTCACCGAAACCATCCCGGTGGTGAGTCTCCTCACCCTCGACGGCATCCGGTTCATCTTCACCTCGTTCGTGGACAACTTCGCCGGCTTTGCAGTGGTGGCGGTGGTCTTCGTGGCCATGATGGGTGTCGGCGTGGCCGAGCACGCCGGGATGATGGGGGCGCTGATACGCAAGCTGGTCAACGTGGCGCCACGTCAGTTCATCGCCTTCATCCTGATCTTCGTCGGAGTCCTCTCCAGCATTGCCTCGGACGCCGGCTATCTGATCCTGATCCCGTTGTCGGCTGCCGCGTTCATGACTTTGGGGCGACACCCATTGGCCGGGATGGCGGCGGCCTTCGCTGGAGTCGGAGCGATCTTCGCCGTGAACCTCCTGATCACACCTGTCGACAGCATGATCACCGAGATCAGCAACGAGGCGATCGCCCTCGCCGGTGGGGAGCCGCTGACGGTGGTCGCCAATTACTTCTTCTCGGTGGTGTCGAGCATCGTCATCGCCATAGTTGCCTGGTGGGTGACGGTGCGGATGGTCGAGCCGAGGCTCGGGGACTATGACGTGGCGGAGGCCAGCGTCGACTACGGACAGGACGACTCGGTCGACGAGGAGGGTGAAGCTCGGGGCCTGCGCTATGCGCTGTACGGTGCGCTCGGTGTCATCGCGGTGGTGGCGCTGTTCACCATCCCCTCATGGGGTCCGCTGCGCCATCCCGAAACGGGAGAGGTGATCGGAAACACCCCGTTCATGGACAGCTTGATCTTCATCATCACCGTGATCTTCCTCGTCGCGGGGATCTGTTACGGGAGAGGGGCTAAGACCCTGTCCGGCAGCAACGACGTCATCGCCGGGGTCACCAAGACCTTTGCCGGATTGTCCGGCCTGGTGTTCATGCTGTTGATGATCTCCCAGTTCATCGCCTACTTCAACTACACCAACATGCCCCGGGTCGCCGCCATCGAGATGGCCCACCTGCTGGAGGCGGCGCCATTCGGCCCGCTGCCGCTACTGGTGGCGTTCATCCTGGTGATCGTCCTTCTCGACTTCATCATTCCCGGAGTGGTGCCGAAGTGGGCGATCTTCGCCCCGGTCTTCATCCCCATCTTCCTCAGGCTCGACGTCGCACCCCAGACCCTGCTCGCCGCGTACCGCGTCGGCGATTCCCCGGTCAATGTGCTGACCCCCTTGATGGTGTATCTGCCCTTCATCGTCACCGTTGCCCAGCGTTACAAGAAGGACGCCGGTTTGGGCACGGTGATTTCGTTGATGATCCCGTATGCGGTGGCGATCACCGTCGTCTGGATCATCCTGTTTGTCGCCTGGTTCGCTCTCGGCCTACCACTAGGTCCGGGGTACCCAGTCTCGACATAGTGTCCGACGCCGCCATCGTCTATCTGGTGCTGGGGGCGGTGGTCGCCCTGTTCATCTGGAACAAGCTGCCGGTCGAGGTGGTCGCCGTGGGCTCGGCGCTGACACTGGCCGCAACCGGTGTTCTCTCTTTGGACCAGGCGCTGGCCGGTTTCGGCGACACAACGGTGCTCTTCATTGCCGCCCTGTTCGTCGTCAGCGAGGGGATCGACTCGACCGGAGTCACCACATGGGCCGGCCAGCAGCTGATCGATCGGGCCGGTGCGAGCAGGACGAGGCTGATAATCCTGATGATGCTGCTCGTCGCGTTGCTGACCGCGGTGATCAGCGTCAACGGGGCGGTTGCGGCGCTGCTGCCGATGGTCGTTGTGATCGCCCTTCGGGTGGCCAGAGCCCCCTCCAGCCTGCTGATGCCGTTGGCCTTTGGCGCCCACGCCGGCTCGTTGCTCGCCCTTACCGGGACTCCGGTTCACATCCTCGTGTCCGACGCCGCGATCGAGGCGGGCGAGGCGGGGTTCAGCTATTTCGAGTTCGGTCTGGTCGGCGTCCCGGTCGTGATCGGTGCGGTCGCGATCGTCGTCGTCTTCGGTACCCGGCTCCTCCCCGAGCGTGTTGCGGAATCGATCCCTCCGAATCTCAGCGACCACGCCCGGACCCTCATTGATCAGTACTCGCTCGGCAAATGGGTGGCGCGGCTCGAGGTAGTGGACGGTTCACCGCTGGTCGGCGAGTCGTCTTCATCGATCGATCTCGACGCATTCCAAGATCTCAGCGTGGTCGGAGTCCAAGGGGAGGCTGGCGTGGCTCTATCAGCGAGCTCGCCGATTGGGGCTGGCTTTGTGATCACCGTGAGGGGAGGAACTGACATCATCCACCGTTTCGCCGAGGACAACCTCCTGGTTCACCTGCCGGGGAAGACCGGCGGGAAGCTCATCGATCGCCAAATCGGCGTCGTGGAGGTGGTCATTCCCCCTCGGTCGGACTTGGTCGGGGAGAAGATGTTCCCCGGGATGATCACCGAGAGCGGGGACTTCGTCATTCTGGCCATCCAGCGCAGCGGTGAGAACCTCGACCGGGGGCCGACACCCCTGGCAGTGGGCGACACGATGCTGCTCCAGGGGACCTGGGACGCACTCGACCGCAGGGTGGAGTCGGACCGGGATGTCCTCGTGGTGGACTCTCCGTCGTTGGTCCGTCGCCAAGCGGTCGCCCTCGGACCGCGAGCATGGTGGGCCATCTCGATCCTCGTCGTCATGGTGGTCCTGCTGGCCACCAACGCCGTTCCCGCGGTGGAGGCGGCCCTTCTCGCGGCCGGGGCAATGATCCTTACCCGGGTCGTCACCATCTATCAGGCCTACAAGTCGGTTTCATGGACGACGGTTGTCCTGGTCGCCGGCATGATTCCGCTCTCGACGGCCGTCACACAGAGCGGCGCCGCCGACGACATCGCCCAACTGCTCATCGACGTCGTGGGAAATGCCGGTCCCTACGCGCTTCTCCTCGGCCTTTTCATCCTCACCGCCATCTTTGGCCAGTTGATATCGAACATGGCCACCGCGCTCATCGTGATCCCGATCGCCGTCACCGCGGCCATCGACATGGGGATCTCGGTGCGGCCGGTGCTGATGTCGTTGACCGTGGCGGCGGCGGGTGCGTTCCTCACTCCGGTGGCCACTCCGGTCAACCTGATGGTCCAAGGCCCCGGCGGGTACGAGTTCGGTGACTACTGGAAGCTCGGCCTTCCCATGCTGGTCCTGTTCATGGCGGCGGCGGTCTTGCTGGTCCCGGTGTTCTGGCCCTTCTGACCGGTCAGACCCGAGCCGGTTCCTTCACCCGTGACTGGCGCCAGGCCGGGATGTAGAGCGGGGCGGCGGCGGCCAGGACCAGAGCCCCGACATATGTGGCAGTGCTCAGCGAAGTTGCCTCGGCAAGGGCGGTGAGCGCAATCAAGCCCAACGCACCGGCTGATAGGGCTGCCATCGAATTGAGGGAGGAAACGGTGGCGCGAAACGTCCCATCGACCTGGCGATGGAGAAGGGTCATGTGGATCGGATTGGAGGCGCCATGGAAGAGATATGCGGTCAAATAGGCCACGATCACGCCGGGTACCCCGACCGCGAGCCCGATCCCAACCACCGCGATCCCCTGAAGCACCCGAAGCATCATCGCCGCGGGAGCCAGGCCGACACGACGACCGAGCCAGGGCACCGTGGCCGCCCCTGCTGCCGACACCAGCCAGGCCGCCGAGGCGGCAGGGCCGGTGATCGCTGCCGCCCGGTCGGCGTCACCGAGGATCTCGGATAGACGCAGTGGGGTGAACGTCTCGAACGTGGCCATCCCAAAGCCCCAGAACAGCTCGACCGACACGATGGCGAGCAGGACCCGGTTGTCCCGCAGCAGTCGAAGTCCACCCTTGATCGCAGCAGGTGTCTCTCGGGCGGCGCGTGTCGCCGCCTGCCACCCCTTCTCGGATCGGATCTCGGTCATCAGGATAAAGACGCCGAGAAGGCCAATGAGCTGCAGCGCCAGAGAAACGACGACCGGGGTAGCGAGAGCCTCGAGACCCCCGATCGGATCCAGTGTGACGAGAAGCCCGCTGAGCAGGGCGCCGGCGGCAATGGCCACACCGAGGGCAATCCCGGCGCCACTGAGGCCTTGCTGGATCTGCGCCTCGGGATCGGCGGCGTGGGTCGCATCGACGTACCAGGCTTCCAGCGGCCCGCTGTCTAGGGCCCGGAACACACCCTGGAGGGCGAAGGCGGCAAAGAAGACAGCAAAGGAGTCTGCGACGAGATAGATGCCGACCGACGTCATCCCGACCAGAGTGGATGCCATCAGTACTTGCTTGCGACCCAGCGAGTCAGCCAGGCCGCCGGTGGGCAGCTCCAGGAAGAGGACGATGAGCCCCTGCCCGGCGGCCGCAAGCCCGATCTCGCTGAGGGAAAGGCCACGCTCCAGCGGCAGGAGTACGAACACGGGGATGAGGAGGCCGGTGGGGAACCACCGCATCGCCACGAGTGTCAGGTATCGCCGCCGCACCGCGCGTGCGGTCAGAGCATGGGTCATATGCGCCCGTCCGGCTGAGGGAACGCAAACGTGCAGAAGATGACGCGAGCAGGGTCAGGCCCGCTTTCGAGCTTGCGGTAACGCTCGATGACCGAGGCCAGCTCTTCGCCGAGGTCCTTGAGTTGATCTGACGAGAGCTCGAGGAGGTAGTCGGACGAACCGGCAGCGTCCCGCCACTCGACCGGCCAGTCCCACTCCGATGCGAACCACTCTTCGGCGAACACCTGGAACCGCCGCAACGATTCGCCGTGCAACCATTCGGCGGCGGCGATTCCGTCGGGGTCCTCGCGGAGATCGCTGGAGAACCAGGAGTGCATCTCGTGAGAGGGACGCCACCACCGTTCCCGTCCTTTGCCTTCGCCGGTCTCCTCGACCAGCCCGACGGAGGCCAGCTTTCGCAGGTGGTAGCTGGTCGCTCCAGTGTTGGTGCCGAGCACATCAGCCAAGGTGGTGGCGGTCGCCGGTCCATTGAGTC
>JALDXP010000103.1:0-9087 GCA_032154885.1 Actinomycetota bacterium | reverse complement strand
GCCCTCGGGTCGTCCGAGGCGAGCACGATCCCGGCCGATTCGATGGCGACGTCGGTACCCGCACCGATAGCGATGCCGACATCCGCCTGAGCCAGGGCCGGGGCGTCGTTGACCCCGTCGCCAACCATTGCCACCGTCAAACCTCGATCCTGAAGCTCCGCCACCTTGGAATGCTTTTCCTCGGGCAGGACCTCCGCCAGGACCTCGTCGATGCCCAACTCGGCCGCAACGGAGGCCGCGACCTGGTGGGCGTCACCGGTGATCATCCCCACACGGACCCCAAGTTGATGCAGCTGGTCCACCGCCTGACGTGACTCGGGTCGTATCTCATCCTCCAACGAGATCGCCCCCGTCATCTCGTTGTCGCGGATGACGTAGAGCACCGCAGCGCCCCTCCCCTCCCAGCCGGACGCTGCCTTCTCGAGATCGGGCGACAGCTCGAGCCCTCTCTCCCTCAGCAGAGTCGGGCCGCCCACCGCCACCGAAGCGCCATCCACGGTCGCCTCCACTCCACGCCCACTCATGGAGCGAAACCCGGTGGCAGCGGGAATCGGGCCACGTGCGGCGGCCGCAACGATCGCCCTGGCCAGGGGATGTTCCGAGTCGGCCTCCGCAGCCGCTGCCAGCGCCAGCACCTTTTCGGCGTCCCCATCGACTGCGGCCACGTCGACCACGACATGGCTGCCCCGGGTCAGTGTCCCGGTCTTGTCGAAGAGCACGACGTCGACCGTGCGCATCCGCTCGAGTGCCAGACGATCCTTCACCAGGATCCCGCTCCGGGCGGCCAACCCGGTGGAGATGGAGATGACCAAGGGGATGGCGAGCCCGAGGGCGTGGGGGCATGCGATCACGAGGACCGAGACAGTGCGGGTGACAGCGTCCTCAGATTGCCCGAGGGCCCACCAGGTGATGGCGGTGATCGCAGCCGCCCCAACCGCCACGTAGAAGAGCAATGCCGCTGCCCGGTCGGCCAGGACCTGGGCCCGAGAGCGGGAACTCTCTGCCTCTGCCACGAGTCTCTGGATCCCGGCCAGCGCGGTGTCTTCGCCGACCGCAGTCACCTCGACCCGGATCGCCGAGTCGGTGGCGACCGTTCCAGCGACCACTCTGTCGCCGATTCCCCTTGGCACTGGCTTCGACTCGCCGGTCACCATCGACTCATCCATCTCGGCGACACCGGTTGTGATCACACCGTCGGCCGGGACCCGTGCACCCGGGCGGACCAACACGAGGTCACCGAGGGCGAGCGAGGCGATCGAGACGGTTTCGGGCTCTCCGTCGATGACCCGCTCCGCCTCGTCGGGAAGCAGTTCGGCCAAAGCAGCGAGGGCGCCGCGCGCCTGACCGATCGCCCTCATCTCCATCCAGTGGCCGAGGAGCATGATCGTGATCAGTGCTGCCAGCTCCCACCAGAAGTCGAGATCGAACCAGCCGATAGTGGTCGCCAACGAGGCCAGATAGGCGACTGTTATCGCCATGCCGATGAGCAGCATCATGCCGGGCTGCCGCGCCCGTACTTCCTGGACCGCGCCGCGCAGGAAGGGCGTCCCTCCATAGATGAAGATCGCAGTGCCGAGCACAGGGGCGACCCATTCCGAGCCCGGAAACTCGGGAGCCGTGTACCCGAACCACTCCTGGATCATCGGGCTGTAGAAGACGATGGGGATGGTCAGGGTCAGGGACAGCCAAAAACGGTCCCGGAACATGGCCACGCTGTGCCCCGCGTGCTTGTCGTGCCCGGCATGCGGATCATGGCCAGCTTGCTGCTGGTGATCGGCATGCGGATCATGGCCAGCGTGGTGCTGGTGATCGACGTGGTGCTGGTGCTGAGTTATGACCTCACCAATCGTTCGATCGCCCGGGTGGCCTCGGCGATCATCCTGTCGGCGGAGGCGGTGTCGCCGGCCACGGACGCTTCCTGGACGCAATGGCGAACGTGCTCGTCGAGCAGCCCAACAGCGACGGCGCGCAACGCCGAAGAAGCGGCATTGACCTGGGTGAGGACGTCGATGCAGTACGTGTCATCGGAGATCATGCGCTGCAACCCCCTCACCTGGCCCTCGATCCTGGCGAGACGATTCAGGTACTCGTCCTTGTTCAGCGTGTAACCCCGCATCGGAACCTCCTGATACCTTAGGGGGGTATGGTACCAGGAGCGGACGGCTCCCCCGCTTTCAGTCCAGGTGAAACACCTCGACGAGCTCTTCCATCATGGCATCCGCCGCCTCACCGGTTCCCTCGAAGAATGGCGCCATCTCCGCCTGCCAACGCTCATTGACCTCCTCGCCTGACATGCCCTCGAGAGCGGCCGCGAATGAATCGGGGGTCTCGAAGTATCCAAACAAGGTTCCGTCCGAGCGCATGAAGAGCGTGTAGTTGTGCCATCCAGCGCGTCTCAAGGCATCGAGCATCTCGGGCCAGACCTCCTCGTGCCGTCGTATGTATTCAGGGATGAGCTCCGGTTTGACCTTGAGCACGAATCCGATTCTCCGCACGAGCACCCCTCCCCTAAGCGAGGCTCACCACTTGCCGGTAGGACGTCAGCCTTTCGTCCTCGGGATCGAGATCGGTGACGAGCAGGTCTATGTCGATCAGATCGAACATCCTGGCCTGGGCCCTGGTCTCGAGCTTGCTGTGGTCCACGGCGAGGATGATTCGGCTGCTGGTGGCGGCAAAAGCCCGTTTTACCTCTGATTCGGCCAGGCTCGCCTCGGAAGAGCCGACCTCATCGTCGAGTGCAGCAGCCGAACAGACGAACACGTCATAGAGGAAGCCCTGGGCCGCCCGGGCAGCTATCGGGCCGACGAGGCTCCCCGTGCGGGGCTCCTGTGTCCCACCGGTGAGGGAGGCGGTGATGCCCGGCTTCCCTACAGCCGCATGGAAAGTGTCCAAGCCGTTGGTCACGATGACCAGATCGCGGGCCATCTCCAACGAGGCGGCGAGACGGTGGACCGTGGTCGAGGCGTCGAAGGCGACCGTCCCCACCGCCGGAATCAAATCGATGAGCTTCTCGGCGATCCGGCCCTTGGCGCGTGCGTTGTGCCGATGCCTCTGTGCGAATGGCTCCGGGCCGAGGGCGATGGCGCCACCTCTCACGCGTCGAGCGATGCCCAGGGCCTCCAACTCATCGAGGTCGCGGCGGATCGTCATCTCGCTCACCCCGAAGTCGGCGGCCAGTTGATCGATTCGGACCGCCCCGCGTTCGGAAATCAGGTCCTTGACCTCGCCCAGACGCTCCTCCGGGCTGTTGAACGTGCGCCGGCTCACTCCGCCTCCCCGTCGCGATTCCGGCCCGAATTCAAGCCGCCGGAAACGTTTCCCGCCCGCACCGACTCTGTGACGTCACCGGCTCCCAGCCACTGGCGAGCGTCATCGAGACTTTCGAATGCTCCGATGGCCAGACCCTGGACGATGGCATTGCCCAAGGCGGTGGCCTCCTGCGAGCCCTTGACCACCGGGAGCCCGGTTCGCCGGCTCAAGAGCTCGTGGAGCAGTGGCACCCGCGCACCCCCACCAACCACTGCGATCCGGGCCGGATCCTCACCTGTGATCTCAGTCAACTCTTCGACGACAGAGCCGATGCCGCCAACTATCGACTCGATGACACTTCTCGCGACGACACTGCGGGGGGTGCCTGGTGGTAGGTCCGCTGCTTCCTGGACCTCGCGCAACATGTCGGCAGGGCTCACGAATCGGTGATCCCCGGCGTCGAAGGTCGGGACCGGTCCTTCCAGAGATGCGGCCTCCTCGAGCAGAATCCCGATGGGGGGCCCGCCCCAAGCCTGGCGACATTGCTCCAGGATCCAAAGGCCGACCACGTTCTTGAGAAATCGGATACCACCCAGGGCTCCGGCCTCGTTGGAGAAGTTGGCCTCCCGAGCCCGCGAAGACGTGTCCGGACCGGGGCGTTCCATCCCCACCAGGACCCAGGTCCCGGCCGAGACGAAGACGGTTCCGGGGCTGGTCCCAGCGGGCATCCCCAAGAATGCGGACGCCGTGTCATGGCTGCCCACCAAATGCACCGGGATCTCTCGCCATGTTCCGGCCGCGGTCCCGGCGCCGACTACAGGAGGGAATATTGACGGGTCCAATGACAGGTCACCGACGAGGTCGCCGGCCCATTCTCCGGTTCGTATGTCCATGAGTGCGGTGGTTGAGACGTTGGAGCGCTCAGCCGCCACCTGCCCGGTGAGGTGATGAATGAGAAGGTCGGGGAGGAGAAGGATCCGGGAGGCCCGTCGCAGCTCCCCGGGGTCGTGCACCGCCAGCTGGAAGACAGTGTTGATCGCCATCATCTGGACTCCAGTGCGCTCGTAGAGACGCTCCGGCCCAATTCGCTCGGCGGTCGATTGCCAACCGTCGGTCCTCGAGTCCCGGTACGAGAACGGCAGATCGACAAGTCGCCCGGTCCCATCGATCAGCCCGTAGTCGATGCCCCAGCCGTCCACTCCGATCGACGCGACGTTCCCGGTGGCGAGGCCCTGCTCCAGTCCGGCCTCGACCTCCGACACGATGCGGGGCCAGTCCCAACGCAAGGACCCGTCCTCCACTCTGATCGGAGAGTGTTCCCATCGATGGAGGATCTCAACCGACGGTTCGTCCGCCGACAGGTCGACTGCGGCAACGCGGACCGATGTGGCACCGAGATCAACCGCCAGGACCCGCAACGGGCCGCTCACAGCCCGGTTGCGACCGAGGCCAGACCGCGCTCTTCGATCATCGCCCTACGGTATCCAAGCGACCGGTAGGCAGCGAGGGGCTCGATGGCCCCGCCCTTCACCCGACGGGCTTCTGCCACCAGTGGGCGGACATCGATGCGGAATGCGTCCTGAAGGAGGTGCTGTCCCAGAGCGGCGTCGTTGGCTGTCTGGGCCTCGAGGAGCGCGTCGCGCTCCACCAGGAGCGCCTGCGCGTATGCGATCGACACCGCTTCGGTCGATTGGATCAAGTCTTCGAGCGGGTCCTTGATGTTGTGGCTCTGGTCGATCATGTAGGCCAGAGCAGGGAGCCGACCTTGGCCGGCCCGGATCAGCTCACAGAAGATGAGGAACAGCTGATACGGCCTGATTGATCCGGTGGTGAGATCGTCGTCGCCGTACTTCGAATCGTTGAAATGAAACCCACCAAGACGCCCGGCCATGGCCAGCCGGCTCACGATCTGCTCGATGTTGGCGTTGGGAAGGTGATGGCCGAGATCCACCAGACATGAGGCCTTCGGTCCTGCCGCCTGGGCCAGGAGGAGAGACGAGCCCCAGTCGAAATTGACCGTGGCATAGAACGCAGGCTCATAGGGCTTGTGCTCGGTGAACATCTGCCAGCCGTCGGGCAGATGGTCGTGAATCGCGCCGAGGCCGGCCGCCACCCGTTCGAACTGCGTGGTGTGGTCGGCCTGGCCGGGATGGTTGATGCCGTCGGCCAGCCAAACGGTCAATGCGGTCGAGCCCAGGCGGACCCCCAGGTCGATCACGTACTTGTTGTGCTCGATGGCGACTTCCCGCACCGCGGGGTCGGCGTTGGCCAGGCTCCCGAATTTGTAGGTGAGCTTGCCGTCGTCGGTCGTCGATGGGTTGTCCTGGAACGTGTTCGAGTTCATCGCGTCAAAGCCGATCGACCGTTCCTCGGCGTACTGACGCAGGCCGTCAGGGTCGTCCGGATCGTCCCAAGGGACATGGAGCGAGATTGTCCCGTTGCTGGCGGTCAGTTTGTTGAGAACTGCGACGTCGTCGATCTTCTCCTCCGTGCTGCGGGGCTCGCCGCCGATCGGGAAGCGACCGAACCTGGTCCCGCCGGTCCCCACTGCCCACGAAGGAGCGGCGACATCGAACTCTGCGAGGGCCGATACCAGATCGTCCGCGCTCGCCCCCTTGCGCCGGTCGAGCCGGCCGGCCAGATGCTCCAGATCCTCTTGCAGTGGAGCCGCCCACACCTCGTTCAGCCCGGCGATCCGGTCCTGCTCGATCATCTCGCTCCTCCTTGGCTCACCTCAGGAACGCCGATACGACACCGCTGTCCACCGGGATCATCAGCCCGGTGGTCTGGCTCAGCGCACCACCAACCAGGGCCAGAGCGGCCTTGGCCACGTGCTCGGGAAGCACCTCCTGCTTGAGCAGGGTGCGATCGGCGTAGAACTTGCCCAGCTCCTCTTCGGGCACTCCGTAGACCTTGGCCCGGTCCGCCCCCCAGCCGGCTGCGAAGATACCCGAGCCCTGGACCACGCCGTCCGGGTTGATCCCATTGACCCTGATCCCGTGTCGGCCCAACTCGGCAGCCAACAGGCGCACCTGATGGGCCTGGCTCGCCTTTGCCGATCCGTAGGCGAGGTTGTTGGGCCCGGCCACCACTGCGTTCTTGCTCACGATGTAGATGATGTCTCCTCCCCGTCCCTGGTCGATCATCGCCGAGGCGGCGTGTTTGGAGACGAGGAACGAGCCCTTGGCCATCACATCGTGTTGCAGGTCCCAATCACTCTCGGTCGTGTCGAGCAAGCTCTTCGACAGGGAGAGGCCGGCGTTGTTGACGACGATGTCGATGCCTCCGAAGGCGCGCACTGCAGCCTCGATCGCCTCTCGAACCGCGGTCTCATCGGTGACGTCTGCCTGGAGCGGCAGCACCGTGTCGCTCGACCCGATTTGCTCGGACGTCTCGCGTGCCGAATCCAGATTGATGTCGACTGCGACAACGACCGCGCCCGAGTCGGCGAACGTCTCGGCGATGGCCCGTCCAATCCCGGAACCTGCGCCCGTCACGAGGGCGACTCTCCCGGTGAGTGGCTTGGGAGGAGGGCGGCGACGCAGCTTCATCTCCTCGAGCATCCAGTACTCGACCCGGAACTTCTCAGCCTCGGATACCGGCTGATAGGCGGAGACCGCCTCGGCGCCGGTGATGACGTTGATCGCATTGATGTAGAACTCGCCCGCGACCCGGGCGGTCTGGCTGTCGGCTCCAAAGCTGAACATTCCGATTCCGGGGATGAGGAAGATGGCCGGGTCCGCCCCGCGCATGGGTGGGGTCTCCGGATCGGCATGACGCTCGTAATACGCCCGATACTCCTCCCTGTACTCGGCGTGGAGCTGACGGAGCCTGTCTATACGCTCTTCGAGAGGCGACGCTGCTGGGAGGTCGAGGAGCAGGGGCCGCACCTTGGTGCGGATGAAATGATCGGGACAGGACGTACCACGCGGCACGACACGTGGTGCGGCCTCGCGGCCGATGAAGTCGAGGACGATGTCGTCATCGAACCAGCGGCCCACAACGAGGCCATCGGTTCCGGCCAGCCCGCGGATGACCGGGGCCAAAGCCGCCGCCTGGTCCTTTCGCTCGGATGGCTCCAACGGCTCGAACCCGGGCCGCATCGGGCCTAGCGGGTCCGCTCTGCCGTGCCGTTCGATGAACTCGGTCGCCCGGGCGATGAGATCCAACGAGTTCGACTCACAGGCCTCCGAACTGTCGCCCCAGGCGGTCAGGCCGTGCCCACCCATGACAACGCCCCGCAAGCCGGGTCTCTGAGCACGCAAAGCCTCGATGTCCAGCGCCAGCTGGAAGCCAGGGCGTCTCCATGGGACCCAGCCCACCTCCTCGCCGTAGCAGCGCTTGGTCAGTTCCTCACCGTCGGCAGCCGCCGCCAGTGCGATGACCGAATCGGGGTGGAGGTGGTCGACGTGGGTCACCTCGAGGAGTCCATGCATCGAGGTGTCGATGCTCGGCGCGGCGCCGGGGGGGCCAAAGATGCAGAAATCGAGCAGCTGATGCATCTCGTCTTCGTGCTCGTCACCCAGGTAGACATCGCGAAGGCGGCGTATGCCATCGAGACGAAGCGCGGATAACCCATCGGCAGTGAGTGTGCCCAAATCGCCGCCGGACCCCTTGACCCACATCACCTCGACCTCGCCGCCCGAGGCCGGGTCGGTTAGTCGGCCCTTGGCCGAGGTGTTGCCACCTCCATAATTGGTGTTGCGCCGATCGGAGCCGAGCCGGTTGGAACGAGCGATCAGCTCGTCGACGATCTTCGGTTGTCCGTTGGCGCTCATCGCCCCCTCAGCTCGATCCTGCATCGCTTCTCTCCCACCCTTTGGCGGAAGGTGTGCGATCGAGCGTTAGATATCGCATAATCTTACACGGCTTCCCGGCCGCAAAGAAGGCCGGCCCGAGCCCGTGACGGGCCCGGGCCAAGCCGTCTATTCAGGTGTGCCTGGATTCTCCGCGTTGTACTTGGAGAACGGTCCCATCAGCACCCTCAACCCGGCATCGCGGGTCGGGTCCGCGGTGATCTCGTACTCACCCATCCGACCGGCGACGAAGGTGGTGCCCTCCTCGGCTGTGATCTGGCCGGTGGCGATCCCATACGCCACGTAGTAGGAGAG
This sequence comes from Actinomycetota bacterium, assembly GCA_032154885.1. Classification (GTDB taxonomy): domain Bacteria; phylum Actinomycetota; class Acidimicrobiia; order Spongiisociales; family ZC4RG35; genus JARDZU01. The sequence goes on along the minus strand of JALDXP010000103.1, from coordinate 727 downwards.
ATAGCCGAGATCCACGAAGCTCCAAAGGGCGAACTCCGGGGCGCAGCCACTCTCCACGTAGGGGGCCATCTCCTCGGGGAGACCCAGACCCGAGACCTTGATCGTCTCGCAGAGACCTTCCTGGGTCATGGCCTGCGCTGCCGCCACGATCCCGACCGTGGTCGGAGCCATGATCAGCTCCAGATCAGGATGGGAGTCGGCCAGACCGAGGGCAGCGGTCACCGAGTCCTCGGCCACGTCGTTGCCATACACGGTGTCGACGAGGACGAGATTCTCGAACTCGGGCGTTGCAAGCACCTCCTCCATGGCCGCGATCCAGGCGTTCTGGTTCGCCGAGTCCGGGCCTGCCGACAGAATGGCGAACTCGCCACCATCGTCACCGAGGATCGTGCGAGCCATCTCAGCCATGACCTGGCCCGTCTCGTCGAAGTCGACCTGAGCCACGAACACGCTCTCGCCTGTCGCCGACGGGATCGGAGAGTCCCAGGTCACCACCGGGATCCCAGCATCCGCCGCAGCCTGGGCCGGCGCGTCGAGCTGATCGCCCGAGTTGTTGGAGAGCATGATGGCGTCGACACCCTGGGTAACGGCGTTGGTCATGAACTCGATCTGGCCGGTGGCGTCACCACAGTCGGCGGGACCGACGAATTCCGCTGGGTCCGAGCCGAGCTCCGCAGCCGCTTCCTCGGCGCCCGAGTTGGCCTGGGGGAACACCGCGATGTTGGTG
>JALDXP010000102.1:0-9097 GCA_032154885.1 Actinomycetota bacterium | reverse complement strand
TCGCCTCGGGCCTGGCGGCTCAGGCCCCAGGGGTTGGCCTGATTCTCCATGGAGACGAAGGCCCGTCCGAGCTCGCTGGGGAACTCCGATTCCATCAGCGTCAGGTAGCGGCGCATGTCGAGGATCCGGTCGAGGATCTCGATGTTGACCGGGCAGATCTCGTCGCAGGCGCGGCATGCGACGCAGGCGAAAACCTCGTCGGGCCGGACCCGGTCGAAGAGGTGCCCTTCTCCGTCGAGCACCGCCAGCGATGAAACCGGCGGAGAGACTGCGGCTACCGATGCCGCTACCTCACCTGTCTTGATCACCATCTCCCTCGGGTCGAGGGGCTTGCCGGTGATGTTGGCCGGGCACACCGACGTGCAACGGCCGCAGATGGTGCAGGCGTCTGTGTCGAAGATCTGCTTCCAGGTGAGATCGGTCACGACCGACGCCCCGATGGTCTCGATGTCCTCGGCTTCGAGCAGGTTGGGCATCTCCCGCATCGCCCCCTTGGGACGTGGCCGAGGGGATAGGAACATGTTGGCCGGGGAAGTGAACATGTGACGCAGCTTGGTGACGGGCACCACGACGAGGAATCCGACAAAGGCGGCGACATGGACGATCCAGAGCGCCTGGTGGAGACCGGTGGCCGACCCCTCGCCGAAGAGGGCCGACAACGGGTAGCCCACGAATGACCACACCTCGAAGACGGGCCGGCCGGCCAGGGCGATCCGCGCCGACTCGGTTAGGAGACCAGTGAGTCCCATCGCGGCGAGCAGGAGAAGGATCAGCGCATCCTCGGGCCGCGTCTTGGTCCTGACCCGGCCCGGTCTCACCAGATACCGGTTGAGCGCGAACAGCGCCACTCCGCCGAGAAAGATCAGGGAGGCGAGGTCGAGGGCGGCCGAATAGATCTGATAGACCACCCCGTGGAGGAATTTCAGGTTCGCGGGAAGGATGTGATCGATCTCGAGGGTCACAGTGCCGAGGAACAGGATGAGGAACCCGTAGTACAGAGCGGCGTGGGTGAGCCCGGCCCGCGGGTCGCGCATGAGCGTCTTCATCATGAGTCCGCCACCGAGACGCTTGATCCGCTCTCCCCAAAGCCCGGTGCGACGTTCCGCCGTTCCCAGCGACCAGCCCTTGGCCCTGCGGGCGAAGAGATGCAGCATGAGCCAGACAAAACCGGCCACGGACACGTAGAAGACCACCTGGAGGGCGACGGGGATGTTGCCGAAGACCTCGCGACCCACTTCGAATTCCGGATGCTCGGGAATGGTCCCCAGGATCCCGAGGGCAAGAGTGCCCAGTGCGAGGAGGATCCCGAGACCCTCGAGGACCTGCGATGCATCGGGGCGTCGCTTCTCAGGTGCGGACTGCTCTTGCCGCTCCTCGGTCAGGGCCATGGGCGGCACTCTATTGGCTGTACTGAGCCTGAACTCGAACCCAGGGTTCGATGGGGTCAGCCCCCGAGGAGCGATCGGACGAAGAACCAGGCGTTGGACGGTCGTTCGGCGAGCCGGCGAGTCAGATACGGATACCACTTGGAGCCGAAGGGCAGATAGATCCGGACCGCCAGGCCGGCATCGACGAGTTCATGCTGCAGGGAGGTTCGTATCCCGTAGAGCATCTGAAACTCGAACGGCTCCTTCCTCGAGCGGGCCAACTCACGTGTCAAGTTCACCAAAGCCAGATCATGTGTGGCGATGGCGGGGCGGACCTCCTCGAACGCCATGAGCTCACGCAGTTGGGAGGCGAAAGCCTCATCCACGTCCCGCCCCGAGGTGAGAGCGACGTCGGCGCCCTCTACATATGCCCCCTTGCAAAGTCGAACATGCCCGCCAAGGGGCATCAGCCGCTTCAGGTCGGCAGGGGTCCGGTGCAGATACGCCTGAAGGGCGAGCCCGAGATTGCCGTGTGCCGATTGGGTCTTCTCATAGAGGCGCACGGTTGCCTCCGTGTAGCGGGAATCCTCCATGTCGATGGTGACGGTGTTGCCCGCCTCGGCTGCACGATCGGCGAGACTTTCGAGCAGGTCGATCGCCAGAGACTCGTCGAAGGCCAGCCCTAGCTGGGTCAGCTTGATCGAGATGTTGGCGTCGAGGGATTCGGAATGAATCCGAACCAACCCTTCGACGTACTCGTTTCGCGCGCTGATCGCCGTGGCACGATCGTGGCATTCCTCCCCGAGCAAATCGAGGGAGACGAGAAAGCCCTGCTCGTTGAGCCTGCGGGCGGCCGCCACACCCTCATCCAGAGTGTCCCCCGCCACGAATCTCCCGGCGAGGGCCTTGCCTGGCCCGGTGCCTGTGATCGTGCGCTCCACGGGCCCGGCCTCGGTGAGGGCCATGACCACCCGGGAGAAGACACTCAACCCTGCTGCCCGAGCTCTGCTGCTCGCTTGGCGGCGGCCTGGACAGCGTCCTCGACCAAGGCTCGGAATCCACGCTCCTCGAGCACGTGCACTGCAGCGGCGGTCGTCCCTCCCGGCGAGGTCACCTGTGAGCGCAGCTCGGCCGGCGTGGTGTCCGTATCGGTCAGGAGATGACCGGCGCCACGGATGGTCTGATGCACGAACTCCTCGGCGATGTCACGGGGTAGCCCTTCCCGGACCGCAGCCTCGGTGAGCGCCTCCGCCAGGAGGAAGACATAGGCCGGCCCAGTGCCGGAAACGGCCGTGACCGCATCGAGGAGCGATTCATCCATGACCCTGACCCCGCCGACCGCTCCGAGGACTTCGGTCGCCCGCTTGAGATGGGCCTCTCCGGCGTGGGCGCCCCGGGCGATCCCCGTCACGCCTTCCCCGACCAGAGCCGGCGTGTTTGGCATGGCCCTTACGACCGCGACCTCACCAAGAACGTCTTCGTACGTCCTGGTCGTCACGCCGGCAGCCAACGAGAGAACCATCTGGTCGGTGGCGAAGGTGTTGGTGATTCCCTCGATGACGACGCCGACATCCCTCGGCTTCACCGCCACCACGATCACATCCCGTGCCTCGATGGCTTCCTTGGGGTCGAGCGTGACCAGCGACGAGGTACGCGATGAGAGCTCCGTCGCCCGGTCCTCCCTGCGAACTGCGAGCGAGAGCTCTCCTGGTGCCCAACCGGCACGCTCGAGACCACGTCGGAGGGCCTCGCCCATCGCTCCGACACCGATGATTGCCACCGTGGGGTGTGCTGTCATCTCAGAAATCATACGACGGGGCCGGGATCCCGGTCTTGCCGTGACCGGATCATCTCGATCACCACGTCGATGGCCTCCGGCGTGAAACCGTCCTCGATTATCACGTCGGCGTACCCCTTCGAGGGCTCGACGAATTCGAGATGCATAGGGCGGACGGACGCGAAGTACTGGGCGATGACCGAGGTCACAGTCCGCCCTCTCTCCTCGATGTCCCGCTCCAAGCGACGGGCGAGGCGGATGTCTGCGTCGGTGTCCACGAAGACTTTGACGTCGAGCTCGGCTCGCAGGCCGGGTTCGGCGAGGACCAGGATCCCCTCGACCACGATGACCGGGGCCGGGGTGATCACCACCACCTCGTCGGATCGGAGATGACGGGCGAAGTCGTACGAAGGCTTCTCCACGGGCTCCCCGGATCGGAGGGAGACCAGATGCGCCACCAGCAACTCCGTCTCCAATGAGGCGGGGTGGTCATAGTTGACCTTGGACCTGTCCTCGAATGAGAGCTGTGGTGTGTGCCGGTAGTAGGCGTCGTGCTGGACGAGGGCCACCTGACCGTTCATTTGGTCGACCAGGGAACTGGCGATAGTTGTCTTCCCGGACCCGGAACCGCCTGCGATCCCCACGATCAGGGGGACATCAGACTCAGAACCGGTGCGGGCAGACATGCCCGCCGACGTTACTTATCGCCGACCCGGCTCCGAAGACGGCGAATCTCGTCGTACACACCATCGGTGAGGGTGGTCGACGCGGGGGCAGAGACCCCTTTGAGCTCGACGTGAGCCCGGCCTGGCTTCGAGGTGGCGACGCTCACCGGCTCGGGCTCGGTGACCTCGGCCTCCTCCACCGTTTCCGTCTCGGTCACCTCTTCCACGATCTCGAGCTCCGGCTCAGCGACAGGCTGATCGTCGGTTTCGCCACCGGCTCCGTTCCAGGCGCCATTGGAAGCGACACCCTCGGCCAGGCGGTCGAGCCACTCGGCCTCCTCTTCGGGTATGGCGACAGTCTCGGCGAGCCCCAGCCGACTCAGAGTGTGAAACGTGCGAACCGCAGTGCCGCGGCCGTACTTCGCCTCGAGAGCCCCAAAGCTGAAGGTAGGCACCAGATTGACGAACGTCTGCCAGTCGGCGGGCTCCACGTTCATTGGTTCGGCGATTTCGTTGATGAGCTTCACGCCGTTGGCCTCGAACAAGCCTGTCTCTGCGATCTCGCCCTCCAGGGTCTGAAGCGCATCGACATCGACGAGGACCTCCTCGACCGTCCAACCCTTGGCGTCGGGGCCATCGGCCGCACCCACCGAGAAAGAGCCCTCGGCGACGGTGGAAAGGACGTAGAGAATGTCGGCGACACCTGCACGATCGGAGCCGGTGTGTGCCCCGTCGACACCGTTCAGTTCGGCGCCGGTGACCCGACCCTCGCGGAAATGGACACGCCCGCGGCGTTGTCCCTCGATGTCGAGTGACCCGGTCTTCTTAGTGACCTGCATGATCTGGAGCAGATCGTTGATGCTCCAATCAGAGAGCTGGCCCGAGAGATGCATCGATACCCTTCCGTTCCCTTGCTCCCCCCTATCGGCAGGAACGGGCGGGCGGTTGAGAACTTCAGGCCTGCTTGGCGGCCTTCATCGCCTTCTTCTTCTCTCGCAGAGCGAGTACGTCGTCGAAACTGGCCACATCGGCGATCGAAGGCCAGTCGGCGGCCTTCTCCTCCCAACCTTCGGGCCGCACGCCGAGACGTTTCCCGAGGAGGCCGACGAAGATCCTCGACTTCTCGGCCCCGAACCCAGGCAGTGCCCGAAGACGGATCAGTAGCTCCGAGCCGTCCGCGGCGGTATCCCAGAGCTTCTCGGCCCTGCCGTCGTAATCATCGATCACCGCTTGCGCCAGTTCCTGCGTTCGCTTCGCCATCGACGCCGGATAGCGGTGGATCGCCGGTGGCCCGCGAAAAACCACCTCCAGGTCCTCCAGGGGAGTGGCGGCGACGATGTCCGGGGTGAGTTCGGCACCGAGGCGGTCTTTGAGGAGCTGAGGGCCGTAGAAAGCGCGCTCCATGGGAAATTGCTGGTCGAGGAGCATGCCCATGAGGAGGGCGAACCCATCGGAGGCGAGGAGTCGATTTGCCTCATCGGACTCGGTGAAGGGGAGGATTTCTGGTCGGTCCATGGAGCCAACCGTAGCCCTCAGACCATGAGGCGAATGATGACGTAGAGAACGAGCAGCCCGGCTGGTACGTAGGCCACCATGCTCGTCGGGTCTCTGCGGGGCTCGTTCATCTCTATCGTCCTTTTAAACCGAACTTACGGCTCCGAGATTCCGCGTGAAATAGGGGTTCCCCCCTATTCGACCCGGACCAACTGGCGAGAATGTGAACGGATCGAGAATGAGTGGTGACATCTACATCGTCGATGCCTGTCGCACTCCGATGGGCAGGCTCGGAGGGCAGCTCGCACAGGTCAGGCCGGACGACTTGGCCGCCCACGCCGTCGCCGGTGTACTGAGACGCCAGCCCGATCTTGACCCGATGGCGATCGAGGACATCTACTGGGGCGCGGCCAACCAGGCGGGTGAGGACAACCGCAACGTGGGACGGATGGCCGCCCTCCTCGCCGGCCTCCCGATCGAGATCCCGGGAACGACCGTCAACCGGCTCTGCGGCTCCGGGATGCAGGCGGTGATCTCGGGGGCACACGCCCTTGCCGCCGGGTGGGGTGATGTCGTCTTGGTCGGGGGATCCGAGTCCATGACTCGCTCGCCATATGTCCTTACGAAGTCTGACCGCCCGTTCGCCACCGGCACTCCCGAGATCGTCGACACGGTTCTCGGATGGCGTCTCGTCAATCCGAGGATGAAAGAGCTCTATCCCCCGATCACACTCGGCATGACCGCCGAGATGGTGGCTGCCAAGTACGACGTCAGTCGGGAAGACCAGGACGCGTTTGCGCTGCGCAGTCACCAGTTGGCCCTGGCCGCGGTCGCGGCCGGTCGCTTCGACGACGAGATCGAGCCCATCGATGCGCCCCTCGACTCCCGACGCCGGGAGACGAGGTTGATAGAAGCCGATGAAGGCCCGAGGGCGGACACCTCGATGGAAGCACTGGCCAAGCTCGCCCCCGTCTTCAAGGAGGATGGGACCGTCACGGCGGGGAATTCGTCGCCGATGAACGACGGGGCCGCTGCGCTGATTCTCGCCACCGAGGACGGGTTGGCCGCCCATGGCTTGACTCCAATGGCCCGGATCGTGTCCTCGGCCGCCGCAGGAGTCCACCCCGATGTGATGGGGATCGGCCCGGTGCCGGCCTCAGAGAAGGCAATGAAGCGAGCGGGGATCGGTCCTGACGACCTCGACCTAGTCGAGATAAACGAAGCTTTCGCCTCTCAAACAGTGGCGAGCATGCGATTGCTGGGATTCGATCAGGCGCGGGTCAACGTCAACGGCGGAGCGATCGCCATCGGCCACCCGCTCGGGGCTTCCGGAGCACGGATCCTCACCACCCTCACCCACGAGTTGGTTCGTCGGGGCGATCGCTACGGGCTGGCCACGATGTGCATCGGGGTGGGACAGGGGATCAGCACGGTCATCGAGCGTGTCTGACGCCGGGCCCCTCGATGGCACCCTCGTCATCGAGTTCGGCAATCTGATCGCGGCGCCGTACGCCGCCATGCTCCTCGCCGACTTGGGAGCCCGGGTGGTGAAGGTAGAGCCACCCGAAGGGGACATCTCGCGCGGGTTCGGGCCTCATCAAGACGGCGAATCCGCCTTCTTCATGGCGGTCAATCGGGGCAAGGAGTCTTTGGCCCTGGACACCAAGGACTGGCTGTCGAAACGGGTTCTCGACAACTTGGTTCGGAAGGCCGACGTCCTGATCCACAACCTCAGGCATGGGGCGATCGAACGACTCGGGTTCGGCGCGAGTCGGTCGCACGAGCTGAACCCGACGCTTGTTTACACCTCGATCTCGGCTTTCGGGGCCGAAGGCCCCTATGCCAAGCGCGCCGGGATCGACATCGTGTTCCAGGGTGAAGCCGGCATGATCTCGATCACCGGCGGGCCAAAGGACAGGCCGATGAAAACTGCCACCACGATCGGCGACTACGTGGCAGGCACCAACGCCGCGCTGGCGATTTCCGCGGCACTGGCTGAGAAGCCCCGAGTGGGCAGGAACATCGATGTCTCGCTGCGTGATGGAGTGATCGCGGTCCAGTCGGCGTGGAACGCACTCGCCTTGGCCGACGGGAAGCAGCCGGAGAGGGTGGGGACGGCCAGCCCCTACGTCGCCCCCAGTCAGGTATTCGAAGCCCTCGACGGGCATTTCACGCTCGCCGTCGTGTCGGATCGTCATTTCCGGGTGCTTGCCGACAGCCTCGGTTTGCCCGACCTGGTGGATGCATACCCGAGCAACGAAGTGCGGATGGCCAAACGGGACGCCCTCGCCAGGAAGCTCACGAGCGTGTTCAAGGTGGAGACGGCCGATTACTGGGTAACCGTGCTGGGTGAGGCCGGTCTGCCCGTGGGTCACGTCCTCACCCTGAGCGAGGCGTTGACCGACCCGCAGGCACGACACAACGAGATGATCGTCGAATTCGACCATCCGGTGGCAGGCTCGGTGAAGACAACCGGCTCGCCGATCCACATCGACGGGGCTGCCGCCCGCGCCGCCTCCCCCCCTGCGACTCTCGGCCAGCACACCCGGCCGATTCTGCGGGAGGTCGGGGTTGACGCTGACTCGATCGAGAAGATGGTCGCGTCCGGGACCGCGGTCGTCTCGTGAGCGGGTTGATCCACTGGTCCGAGGACGTCGATGAGGACTGGGCTTCGGTCCTCGCCGAGTTGACCCGGGCGTTCGAGGCGGCTCGGTCGGTCGCCCAGGGCGAGGAGTCGATCGTCTATGTGGTGCGTCAGGACGACTTGCTGGGGAGAAGAGGGGCCGGTAACGCCATGGTGGCCTGCGGCTTGCTCTCTGCTGCCCGCACGGCCGCGCTGGAGGGAGCTCGCAAGGGATGGACGGCGAATGTGGTCGCCTTCGACGAGGCGGACCGGTCGGTTGTGGAAGCGTGGGCCGACCGGCTGCTCGACGACGGGAGCGTCAACGGTGAGCTGATCAGGGTGGGTTCGGGCCACATCGGGAAGACGCTGGCGTGATCGGGACCATCGTTGTCACCGGGGCGGCACGGGGTATCGGCAGGGCAATCGCCGAGAAGATGGCCTCGACCGGTCCGTTGACCGTGATCGGCGTCGACATCGCCCCCGAGCTGGCTCTCTCCGAGTCGATCATCCCGGTACAGGTCGACCTGACCACGATCGAAGGCCCCGGTTTGATCAGGAAAGCGGTCGAGGTATCGGGGTCGCCTCTCCTCGGGCTGGTCAACAATGCAGGGATCACACGCGACGCACGGCTGGTCAATCTGACCGACGACGACTTCGCAGCCGTCCTGGAGATCAATCTGGGAGCGGCCTATCGCTTGACGACGGAGCTGGCTCCTCTGATGTCCGAGGGCGGATCCATCGTCAACATCGCCTCCCGGGCATATCTGGGCAACTTCGGCCAGTTCAACTACTCGATGTCCAAGGGCGGGCTGGTCGGCATGACCCGGGCCATGGCTCTGTCCCTGGCCCCCCATGTCCGGGTGAACGCAGTGGCACCCGGTCTGATCTCATCGGAGATGAGCATGGCCATCCCCGAGGACATCCGGGAGAAGATGGTCGACTCGATCCCCCTGGACCGGATGGGGACCCCGGATGAGATCGCCAACACTGTCTGGTGGCTCCTCACACCCCTCTCCAGCTACATCACCGGCGAGGTGATCGTGGTGGGAGGCGGGCGCAGCCTGAGCTGATACCGCGTACCTGAGGTAGGTAGGCCCGTATGTGGGCCTAGGACGACACAGAACCGAGCTCGTGACAGGTCGATGAATCGCAAAGCATCCACTCGCCAGAC
>JALDXP010000101.1:0-9098 GCA_032154885.1 Actinomycetota bacterium | reverse complement strand
GTCGACGGGCTGTCGATCATGATGTACTTCCTGGTCAACGTGGTCGGCCTGATCGTGTTCATCTACGCGGTTGGCTACATGAAGGACGACATCAGGGTCGATTGGTTCTTCGCCGCTTTCTCGCTCTTTGCCGGCTCGATGCTCATCCTGGTGGGCGCCCCCAACCTCATCCAGCTGATCATTGGGTGGGAGGGCGTCGGCCTGGCCTCTTACTTCCTCATCGGCTTCTACTGGGAGGACATGGCCAACGTGAACGCCGGCAACAAGGCGTTCATGGTGAACAAGGTCGCCGACGTCGGGCTGATCCTCGGGGCGATCATCCTCGGCCTGGCCATCGGCACGTTCGATTTTTTCGAGATGAGCACGGCCGCTTTCGACCACTCCGAGCCCCTTGGGGCCGTCGCAATCGTCGGTGGGGCGCTCCTCTTCTTCGGAGCGATGGGCAAGAGCGCCCAATTCCCCCTCCACATCTGGTTGCCGGATGCGATGGCAGGGCCGACCCCGGTGTCGGCTCTGATGCACGCGGCCACGATGGTCACGGCCGGCGTCTACCTGATGGGACGGGTGTTTCCTCTGTTCGAGTATCTCGCGTTCGACATCCGGCCGTGGATGGTGGCGATCGGAGCGATCACCCTCTTCGCCATCGGTCTGCTTGCCCTCGTCGCCGACGACATCAAGAAGGTTCTCGCATACTCGACGGTGTCCCAGCTCGGGTACATGATGACTGCAGTGGCAGCCGGGGGGTACACGGCGGGGCTCTTCCACCTCTTCACCCACGCCTTCTTCAAGGCACTCCTCTTCCTCGGCGCCGGCTCGGTCATCCACGCCGTGCACTCCAACAACATGAGCGATATGGGTGGGCTCCGCAAGGCGATGCCAAGGACCTACTGGACCTTTGTCGTGGGCTCCCTCTCGCTGGCGGGGATCCTGCCACTCGCCGGGTTCTGGTCGAAGGACGAGATCCTGGTTGCCCTCGGTCACGAGGGATACGTCGCGGTGATGTGGATCGCCATCGCCGGCGCATTCGTCACGGCCTTCTACATGACCCGGGCGGTGGCCCTCACCTTCCACGGTGAGTACAAGGGACACGGCCATCCGCACGAGGCCCCGGCAATCATGACCGTGCCCCTGGTCGCCCTCGCCATTCCATCGATTCTGTTCGGCTTTCTCAATGTTCCTGGCTGGGAGATCCCGGGCATCGGGAACTTCAGCCAATGGCTGGCAGTGCGGGTCGTGCCGATGGGCGACGAGCACGCCCAGGCGATCGATCTCGTGTTGGCGGGGAGCGGGTTGTTCGCGGCATTGCTAGGCATCGCCCTGGGGTGGATGGTCTGGGGCAAAGATCGGGCTACCCAGGCGGAGCGCGACCGCTTCGAGGTCCCAGCCCTCTATCCGCTCTTGAGGAACAAGTACTACGTGGATGACCTGGCTGATGGCATCACAGCGGGGACGATGGGCCCGGTCGCCAGGTTCGTCAACTGGGTCAACGACTACGTGATCGACTCGATCGTCAACGGAGCGGCGTTCCTCACCAAGAGCCTCGGTTCGTTCGTATACGGAGTGGTCGACCAGCGTGGGGTTGACGGAGTGGTCCATGGTTTGGGTGCCGGAGCAGACGGGGCCGGGTCTGCGCTGCGCAAGCTTCAGACCGGCCGGATCCAGCAATACGCGGCCGGTTTTGTCGGGGGTGCCCTGGCCCTGATCGTCCTGTTCGTTTTCGTGATATAGGAGAGCTGAGAGCAAATGGAACTGTTCGAAACCTGGGCCCTCACCCTCATCGTGTTCTTGCCGCTGGCCGGGGCGCTCCTCATCGGCATCATCCCGAAGACGAATGAGATGGCCCTGAAAGGGACTGGGTTGCTGGTCGCCGTGGCCGCGTTTGTCGTATCCCTCGGGGTGATCGCACAGTTCGACTTCTCGGGACTCCCCTACAACACGTACCAATTCGAGGTCGACGTGCCGTGGATCGGGGCGATCAACGCCAACTATCACCTCGGTGTCGACGGGATCAGCCTGCCGCTTCTCGTCCTCTCGACCTTCGTGATGGTCCTGGCAGTCATATACAGCTGGAACCACTGGGAGGAGCCGCACAACCCAAAGGCTTTCTTGATCCTCATGCTGATCCTGGCCACCGGGCTCAATGGCACGTTCCTCGCCCTCGACCTGGTCCTTTTCTTCATCTTCTTCGAGGTGGTCCTGCTCCCGATGTACTTCATGATCGGGATCTGGGGCGATCGGTCCCCCCGGAAGATCCCCGGCTACGGACGCGAGGTGCAGACACGTCTCTATGCCGCGATCAAGTTCTTCTTGTTCACCCTCTTCGGGTCAGCCTTCATGCTGTTGGGATTCCTCGCCCTCTACTTCCAGTCGGGCGAATCCGGTGAGCGCACCTTCGACATCCCGCAGCTGACCGAGCTGGGAGCCTCCGGGGCCTTCACCGGGCGGTTCGCTTTCCTGGTCTTCTTCGCCATGTTCCTCGGCTTCGCGGTCAAGGTCCCGATGTGGCCGCTCCACACCTGGCTGCCCGATGCACATACTGCCGCCCCGACCGTCGGGTCGGTCCTCCTCGCTGCGATCATGCTGAAGCTCGGGTCCTACGGCTTCATCAGGATCTCTCTGCCCATCCTTCCCGAGGAGGCCGCCAGCTGGGCACCGGCCATAGCGATCCTGGCCGTGATCGGAATCATCTACGGCTCTCTGGCATGTCTCGCCCAGACCGACATGAAGCGTCTGATCGCCTTCTCATCGGTGGGTCACATGGGGTTCGTGATGCTCGGAATCGCCACCATGACCGATGTCGGCATCAACGCCGCGATCATCGGGATGGTGGCCCACGGCTTGATCACCGGGCTTCTCTTCTTCCTCGCCGGGTCGATGTCGCACCGCTACCACACCAGGGAGATGTCCCGTCTCGGGGGCAACATGAAGCTGATGCCGGTGATGGGAGGCATCCTCGCCTTCACCGCCATGGCGTCGCTCGGCCTGCCCGGGCTCGCCGGGTTCTGGGGCGAGTTCATGTCCCTGATCGGGGCTTACAACCCGCTCGCAGGGCTCTCGCTCGGCGTGTTCCGCACCGCGATGGTGCTCGGTGCCATCGGCACCGTATTGACCGCCGCCTACATGCTCTACCTGCTCCAGCAGGTGAATTTGGGTGAGCCCGGGGAGGAGTGGCAGGGCCACAAGTTCCGGGACGTCGATAGGTTCGAGATGACCGCCTGGGTGCCGCTGATCGTCCTCATCGTGGTGATCGGGTTCTATCCGAAGGTCATATTCAACGCCACCACCGACAGCGTGGTCTCGCTCGTCGACATGATCTTCAATTCAGAAACCGTCGCCTCATTGGGCTCTGGAGGCTGACCTTTGCAGTTCGAGATCGACTATCTGGCGCTTGCTCCCGAGTTGGTGGTGGTCGCCACCATGCTCGGGGTCTTCGCACTCGATCTCATCCTGCCCCGGGCCCGAAAGTTTTGGATCGCGACCGTGGCCGTCGCCGGTACCGCCCTCGCCGCTGTGCCCCTCGTCGTGCTCGCCGCCGATGGGACGACCAGGTCGATGTTCGACGGCTCATATGTCGTCGACGAGTTCGCCGTGATCCTCAAGGGTCTGTTCATCGTCTCGGCCTACATCGTCCTTCTCATGTCGCACCACTACATCGAGTCCGAGCGCTACTACCAGGGCGAGTACTACTTCCTCCTCCTCGCCTCGGTTCTCGGATCGCTGGTGATGGCCTCGTCCCGGGACCTGATCATCTTGTTCATCGGTCTCGAGCTCACCACCGGACCTCTCTATCTCCTCGCCGGGTGGAGAAAGGGCGACGCCAAGTCGAACGAGGCCTCGATGAAGTACTTCATCCTCGGGATTCTCTCCACCGCGATCCTGCTCTACGGGATGTCGCTGCTCTTCGGGCTGACCGGCGAGGTCACGTTCGCCGGTCTTGCCGAAGCCACGGCAGGCCTCGCGGACGAGCCGATCATGGTGGTTGCGCTGTTCGGCCTCATCGTCGGCTTCGGGTTCAAGATCTCTGCCGTCCCGTTCCATTTCTGGGCACCCGACACCTATGAAGGGGCACCCACGCCCGTCACCGCCTACCTGTCGGTCAACTCCAAGGCAGCCGGCTTTGTCGCCTTCCTCCTGATCATGTACCAGGCCCTGCCCGATATCTCCGAGGTGTGGGCCCCGGCGCTGTGGATCCTGGCCGTGCTGTCCATGACGGTGGGGAACCTCGCCGCCCTCCGCCAGACCAACATCGTCCGGCTTCTCGCCTACTCCTCGATCGCCCAGGCCGGGTTCATGCTCGTGCCCTTTGCGGCCGCGGCAGTGGCGGGTGCAGACCTCGCCGAGGCCTTCTCGGCGACTCTGGTTTATCTCGTGATCTACGCAGTGATGAACCTCGGGGCATTCGCAGTGGTCATTGCGGGGGCGAGGAAGACCCGTTCCGGCGAGATCCGGGCCTGGTCGGGGCTCTCTCAGGTCGACGTCCGACTGGCGGTCCTCGTGGCGGTCTTCTTCTTCAGCCTGGCCGGCATCCCACCCTTGGCCGGGTGGTTCGCCAAATTCGCCATGTTCCGCTCGGTGATCATTGCCGGTGGCACCGCCACGGTCACCCTCGCCGCCATCGCAGCGGTGAACTCGGTGATCGCCTTCTACTACTACGCCCGGGTCGTGAAGGCCGTCTGGCTCGACGACCCGGTGGGCGAGTTCGCGCCCGATGTCGAGGCGGCACCTGCCGGATCGCTACGCCTGGCACTGCTGGTCTCGCTGGTGATCACAGTTGCCATCGGGTTCTTCCCGGCTATCGCCACCTTCGTCGGCAATGCCAGCCGCGTCATCGCAACCGGGGGCTGACCGCACGGACCCCGCCCCATAGGATGCGGAGATGCTCCACCTCCGGCTGATCGTCCCGTCGGACCTCGTGCCACCGGTGATGGAGATCCTCGAGGAGGCTCCAGAGGTCACCAACCTGTGGCGACTGGCGGGAGCCGCCGCCAAGCCCGCCGGCGATCTCGTCTCCTGTGATGTCGCCAGAGAGGACGCAACCAGGCTGCTAGGGGAGTTGCGCGCTCTGGGCCTGGAGGATCGCGGGTCGATTGCTGCCGAGTACGTCGACGTGTCGCTGTCCCAGGTCGCCCGTGACGCTGAGGAGGCAGCCGAGGGCTCTCCGGCCGATGCCGTGGTGTGGGAAGACGTCGAAGGGCGGGTCCTGGATAGTGCGACGCTGTCCGTCTCGTTCCTGGTCCTGATGACGATCGCAACGATGATCGGGGCGATCGGGATACTCACCGACTCGATCGTCCTGATCATCGGGGCCATGGTGGTCGGGCCCGAGTACGGGCCTCTCGCCGGCATAAGTGTGGCCGTTGTGGAGGGCCGCCACAGGCTGGCGGGAAAGTCGTTGAAGGCGATCCTGGTCGGGTTTCCGCTTGGAATCGTGTCAGCTGCCGCGCTCACCGCTTTGCTTCTTCTGATCGGGATCGCCCCCAGCGTTCTACTCCCTGAAGAACACGAGCTGACCCTTTTCATCGCCGATCCGAACTGGTTCTCCGTCATCGTCGCGGTACTCGCCGGAGTCGTCGGGATGCTCGCCCTGGTCGGAGCCAAGTCAGGTGTCCTCGTTGGGGTCCTGATCTCAGTGACCACCATTCCTGCGGCGGCCAATGTGGGTGTGGCGGCGGTCTACGGAGATTGGGACATCGTGCTGGGAGCAGCAACCCAACTGGTGATCAACCTGTTGGCGATCGTCCTGAGCGGAATCAGCGTGCTCTGGGTGATCAAGCGGGACCGAATCCGACGATCACAACCCGGCGGCGCCACGACTCGGGTCTGACCCGGGGGCGGTCACTCCCGGGGGTCGTGGAGACCGAGGTCGGTGGCGATCCTCTGTGCCACGGGCCATGATCCCTGGTCCTGGTTGCACAGGACTGTGACCGTTGTCCCAGCGCCGACATAGTGCGATACCACGGCAGTGACACCGGGGTCGAGGCCACTGTGCCCGTAGATGATCAGGGAGTCGCTCTCGACCACCAGCTCCATGCCGTAGCCGTAGGACTCCTCGTCGTCGGAGCCATGGACCGTGAGCATCGAGTCGAAGGTTTCCTTCGACAGGACCTTTCCATCGCGTAGAGCATCCATGAAGCGGTCCAGGTCGTGCGCTGTGGTGGACATACCTCCGTCGGGCATGGCACTCGCGGTCAGGCCGTAGATGTTCGACCGCCAGGTTTCGGCTGGCTCGTCGGACACGATGTAGCCCGTGGCATGGCCATCTGGCTCCAGGTCCAGCTCGAAGAACCCGGAACGGCTCATCCCGGCCGGGTCCAGCACCTTGTCCCGTGCCACTTCACCGAAAGGCCGGCCGGACACCCACTCGACGAGGATGCCGGCCAGGACGTAGTTGGCATCGCAATAGCGGAACTCGCCAAAGTCGTCGACGGCGGGGAGGTTGGCGAACAAGGGAAGGACATCGAGAGGACTTCGAGCCCTGCTGGCGGGGATCCTGTCCAGGGCACCCATGAACGAGGCCCAGGTCTCGTCTTCGTCGTCGTGATAGTTGGGCAGTCCCGAGGTGTGGGAGAGGAGATGATGGAGGGTGTGCCGTTCGTCCAGGCTGGCCGGGCGGTGATCGGGCGGCAGATAGCCGGTCAAGGGCCGGTCGAGGCTCAGGGCGCCCTCCTCGACCAATTTGAGGGCGGTGGCCGCCGTGATCATCTTCGTGACTGAAGCCACCTGGAATCGCGTCTCGATGGTGACGGGCACACCGTGCCCGCGGTGGGCCAGACCGGCGGCGTGCTCGAATAGGGTTTCGCCACCTTCCCTGACGAGAGCTACTCCGCTGAACAGGTGCTGGGCACTCTGTTCGTCGATCCAGGTCCGGAGGGCCTCGGAGTCGAGCCGGCTCATCGGCTCCCGCGCATCTCGCCACGGCGGATGGCCCTGAACTCGCGGTCGAGCAGGGACCAGAGAGAGTGATCGACCCAATTCCCCCGAATGAGGAGCTCTTCGCGGAGCACGCCCTCCCGGGTGAACCCAAGCTTCTCCGCCACCCGGTCCGACGCGTGATTACCGACTGCGATCCGAAGTGTCACCTTGTGATATCCGAGTGAGTTGAACGCTTCCTCGAGTAGGCGATCGACAGCCTCAGTGCAGATCCCCTTCGAGTGCTCGTCGGTGCGAACCCAGTAACCGAACTCGGCGATCTTCCCCAACTTGGACACGGTCCAAAGTGAGACGCTTCCGACGTGTCGGTCAGGGTCGTCCTTGAGCCTGATCGAGTAATCCCAGGCCCGGTCTTCCTTCCAGGCCTGCATCGACTCGCGGATGAAAGCGGTCGTGTCACCGTGCTCGTAGTCGAGCCGGGCCCAGGGGAGCCATTGGTTCAGCTCGGGCAATGATGCTCGCGCCGCGTCGTCATAGGTCGTGTGATCGCGTCGGCTGAATCGCTGCAGCCTGATGCGGTCGGTCTCGAGGGTGGACTTCGGCACGGGGTCAGATTATCGGCGGGTTTAACCTGAGGCTCGATGTGGGATCGGCTGCATTTGGTACAGGACCTCGATCTTGGCGAAGACCTCCATCTCGCCGCCGTTCTGGCCCCGCTCTATGAGGACGACGAGGGCGAGGTCAGAGTGGTCCTGACCAAACGACCGGAGACCATGCCCACTCACGCCGGCCATATCTCGTTCCCGGGTGGGCGGGCCCACCCGGAAGACTCAGGTCCGGTCGACACCGCATTGCGCGAGGCTTACGAGGAGGTCGGCATCGAGCGGGACAGCGTGGAAGTGCTCGGCTTTCTCCCCCCGATCGACACAGTCGAGTTCAAGCCCTGGGTCGTCCCGGTGGTGGGTCGTGTCGCCACGCCGCTGAACCTGGTACCCAGTGAGAGGGAGGTGGCCCGGATTCACACCCCGCGATTGCAAGACCTGGCGGACGCTGATCGTTGGTGGCATGTTCCGTGGAACGGGCGCCAGGTCTGGTACTACGCCCTCGATGGGGACACTTTGTGGGGGGCGACTGCCCACATGGTCCGATCACTTCTCGGACTTCCCGAGTATGTGAACAACTAGTCTCCTGCCTCCCAGATTTGTCCACAATTTGGTGTCTTAGAATGGGCGCCTCCGGGTACCTGTAAGCCAACCTGTGAAAAAACGACTGATCATTGGCGGCGCGATCGCTCTTGGGCTGCTCCTCGTTGTGGGAGCAGTCTTTACCATGTCGACCTGGGGAGACGTCAACCGGGTGACCCTCGACCGCGAGGACCCCGTCACGGAACAGCCGGCGGATGAGACTCCGCAGGAAGAGCCCGAGAGGGACCCCGGTCAAGCCATAGGCATACCTGAAGGCATGGAGGTGTTCCTCCTCGTCGGCTCGGACTCCCGGGACGACCTCGAAGACGACTCGGGATTCGGTGACTTCGTGGGACAGCGAGCAGACGTCGTCATGGTGTTCATACGTCCCTCGGACGGGTCCAGGGCGGCATTGCTCTCGCTTCCGCGCGACCTGCTGGTCGACGACGTCTGCAATGACGGCAGTGAGCACAGACTGAACGATTCACTGCAGGGGTGCGCCGCATTCAACGGTCCTACCGCCCTCACGCGGACGGTGGAATCGGTGATCGGCCAGCAGATCGATCATTTCGCCCTCATCGATCTGGCCGGCTTCCAGGAGGCCGTCGATGCGGTTGGTGGTTACGAGATTTGCCTGGAGCGAGCGGTGCGGGATCAGAGAGCGAAACTGGAGCTCCCGGCGGGCTGCACCCAGGCCACTGGCTCCCAGACCCTGGCCTGGCTGAGGTCTCGCAACACCCAAGAGCTGACTGATGAAGGCTGGCGTGTCATGCCCGGCGTCAACGACCTGACCCGAAACGAGCGGCAGAGGGCATTCCTGCTGGCCATGATGGGCCACCTGTCCGACTTCAGCAGCCCGACCGCCATCGCCGACACGGCTCAGGTGATAGCTCCGTTCGTCACCGTCGACTCGGAGCTCTCGTTCATCGACGCAGTGGATCTCGGCTGGAGCTTGCGCGGGCTCAGCCGGGGCAACATCGACGAGTTGGAGATACCCGTCTCCGATGCCACGACGGCATCAGGGGCGGCGGTCCTGGTGGCCGG
>JALDXP010000100.1:0-9176 GCA_032154885.1 Actinomycetota bacterium | reverse complement strand
ACGACGAGCAGGCGGCCCTGGACTGGGCCAACGGTGTCAAGTACGGGCTCGCCTCGAGTGTCTGGACGAAGGACCACGGCCGCGCGTTGCGCATGGCGAAGTATCTCGATTACGGAGCGGTGTGGATCAACACCCACATCCCGCTCGTAGCCGAGATGCCGCATGGGGGTTTCAAGCAATCCGGGTACGGCAAGGACTTGTCGATCTACGCCCTTCACGACTACACCCGGATCAAGCACGTCATGTCCTACATCGGCGATTGAGCGCCCGGAAATTTCTCAGCAAACCGGTCGATATGCGGTGCGAGCGTTCGTAGTTGGGGTATGAGGTTGGGCATGGTGCCCCCTCGACGGAAAGGAACGTCATGACCCAGTACATGCTGTCGGTGTTCGATGACGAGCGGCCGGAGGAACTCCCTGCCGACGTCTTGGAGAAGATCTACGCCGATGTCGACGCGCTCAACAACGAGATCAGGGAGGCCGGCGCCTGGGTGTTCGCCGGTGGGCTCCACCCGGCCGACACCGCCACCGTGGTCAGGGAGAAAAATGGCGAGACCGTCGTCACCGACGGGCCGTACGCCGAAACCAAAGAGCAGGTCGGTGGCTTCTGGGTCATCGAGGCACCTGACCTCGACGCCGCGCTGGCATGGGCGAACAAGGCCACGGTGGCCTGCCAGGGCCCGATCGAGGTGCGCCCGTTCCAGGACGAGCCCCAAGTCTGAGGCCTTGGCCGCTCTCGAGTCAGCTGCAATCGATCGGACCTTCCGGGAAGAGTCCGGCAAGGCGATAGCCACCCTGATCCGCCTATTTGGCGACATCGATCTCGCCGAAGAGGCGGTTCAGGATGCGTTCCTGGTGGCGACCGAGAGATGGCCGGAGACGGGTCAACCCCCCAACCCGGGAGGCTGGATCGTCACCACGGCCCGAAATCGCGCCATCGACAAGTTGAGGCGTGAGTCGAGCCGGGAGGAACGTCATGCTCATGCCGTGGAACTACAAGCTCAATCTGAGCCCGATCCCGTCGAGGGG
Organism: Actinomycetota bacterium; assembly: GCA_032154885.1. GTDB lineage: Bacteria > Actinomycetota > Acidimicrobiia > Spongiisociales > ZC4RG35 > JARDZU01. The sequence goes on along the minus strand of JALDXP010000100.1, from coordinate 8,148 downwards.
CCGGTGAGCGACGATCGGCTCCGGCTGATCTTCACCTGTTGTCATCCCGCCCTCGACACGTCATCGGCAGTGGCGTTGACCCTTCGTCTGCTCGGCGGCCTGCAGACTCCCGAGATCGCGCGGGCATTCCTCGTTCCTGAGCCGACCATGGCGCAGCGTTTGGTCCGGGCGAAGCGGAAGATCAAGGCGGCCAACATCCCGTATCGGGTCCCCGCCGATGCCGACCTGCCGGATCGGCTGGGCTCGGTTCTCACGGTCGTCTATCTCATCTACAACGAGGGCTACTCAGCCTCCAGCGGCGAGGCGTTGCTGCGACCCGACCTCGCCCTCGAAGCATTGAGACTTGCCCGTCTGCTCGCCGATCTGATGCCTGACGAGCCCGAGGCCATCGGTCTGCTGGCCCTCCTCCTTCTATCGGAGTCACGTCGCCCGGCCCGAACCGCATCGGACGGTTCGATGGTGCTCCTCGCCGACCAGGACCGAAACCGATGGGACCGAACACTCATCGACGAGGGACAGACTCTGGTCAAGGCTTGTCTGCGGAGAAACCGGCCCGGTCCTTTCCAGATCCAGGCGGCGATCGCCGCGGTTCACAGCGATTCTCCGGATCCCGATGACACCGACTGGGACCAGATCCTCCAGTTGTACGACATGCTCATGGTGCAGGCCCCGACCCCGGTGGTCGCCCTCAACCGGGCGGTGGCGGTGGCCGAGGTCGACGGCGAGCCCGATGCCCTCTCATTGCTCGACGACATGGATCTCGATCGATATCACCTCTACCACGCGACACGGGCCGAGCTCCTCCGGCGAATGGGTGAGGTCGATGCCGCGGACGATGCCTATGGCGAGGCGCTCGCTCTCGTCTCCAACGAGGTAGAGCGACGATTTCTGGAGGAGCGGCGCAGGGTCAACTTGGCTCGATAGGCGCCGGCCCCGTCGACCGGCGGGCGGCCAGAGTCGGTGTCAGCTTGATGGAGACCGGCACAGAGTCGTCGCTGTCATCGAGGATCTCGAGCATGAGATCGGCGGCCCTCACGCCTATCTGATAGTGCGGGATCTGCACGGTGGTTAGCGGGGGAGAGAGCTTGTCGGCGAAAGGCATGTCGTTGTAGCCCACGACGGACACATCTCCGCCAATGGAGCGGCCCGTGTCGCCGAGGACGTCGTAGCAGCCGATGGCGATCAGATCGTTGGCGGCGATGACCGCGGTGAAGTCGGCGCGGCGGTCGAGGATCGCCCAGAAGGCCTTGGCCCCCGGATCTTCGTGGTACCAATCGGCGAAGCTCACCAGGTCGGGATCCACGTCGAGGCCCATGATCTTCATCCAGGCGACGAAGCCCTGGTAGCGGTCGAGACCGGTGGAGAGATGCTGGGGCCCTCCGACGTGGGCGATCCGGGTGTGACCCAGCTCGACGAGATGACGGACGGCGAGGCCGATGCCGGCGTGATCGTCGGTCGTGACCGAGGGCACCTGCTGATCGTCGACTGTCCGGTTGACAAGCACGAGGGGGAGCCCGGATTCGACGAGCTCATCGATCGCCGGCGTGTTGCGGTGGGCGGTGGCAAGGATCAACCCGTCCACACGGCGATTCATCATCGATGCGACGAGCTGACCCTCACGCTCGGCGTCGTTGTCGGTGTTGCCAAGGATGAGCGTGTAGTCGGCGGTCCCCAAAACGTCCTCGACGCCCCGGACTATCGGGGGGAACAGCGGGTTGGTCAGATCGGGGAGGAGCATGCCGATCGAAAATGTCTTGTTCGTCTTGAGCCCTCTGGCCATGGAGTTCGGGCGGTAACCCAGGTCGCGAGCGGCAGCCGTGACTCGCTCGATGGTCCCCTCGTTGACCAGGTCTCGGGTGGAGGGGTTCAGTGCGCGCGACGCAGTCGAGGGATGAACCCCTGCCTGGTCGGCGACTTCCCGGAGGGTCACGGCTCTCTGCATGCCGGGAGTCTACAAACGAGCCTGGTGTCGGTCAGGCCCCGAGGTCGAGGTACTCCCGGTCGAGCTCTTTGACCGTTCGACACCCGATCAACGCCATGGTCCGCTTCATGTCGCTCGCAAAGAGATCGAGGACGTGATCCACTCCCGCCTCACCCGCCGCCCCCAGCCCGTAGAGGTAGGCACGTCCAGCCATGCAAGCGGTCGCCCCGAGCGCCAGGGCCTTGACGATGTCGCTCCCACGCCGGACTCCGCCGTCGCAGATGATCTCGATTCGATTCCCGACCGCATCGACGACGTCGGGGAGGAGGTCGAGCGGAGAGGGCGCGGAGTCGAGTTGACGGCCGCCGTGATTGGAGAGGGCGATGGCCTCGATTCCCTCGTCCGCGGCGATCCTGGCGTCCTCGACGGTCTGAATCCCTTTGATGACGATGGGGCCGTTCCACCTTGCCCGTAGCCATTCGACGTCGCTCCACGACAGTCCCGGGTCGAACTGGTTGCTCACGTATTCCGCAAGTGCGACCGTCTCCCCACCTTCCCCGACACTTCGCCCTGCGACGTTGGCGAAGACGATCGGATCGTTGGTCAGGAACTGCCACGTCCAACCGGGATGGATGATGCCGTCGAGGATGGTGGACAGACCGAGCTTCGGTGGCAAGGTGAAGCCCCGCCTCACATCTCGCTCTCTCTTGCCAAACACGGCGGTGTCGACTGTGAGACAAAGTGCCTCGTAGCCGGAGTCCGCCGCCCGCTGCACCATCTCTGCGACCAGACCCCGGTCTTTCCACACGTACACCTGGAACCACAGCCGGCCGGAGCTGACCGCCGCTACCTCCTCGATCGACCGGGTCCCCAGGGTCGACAACGAGTAAGGAAGCGCGGCGCGCTGGGCGGCCCGTGCCACTGCCAGCTCACCGGCCGGGTCAGCGATTCGGGTGAACCCGGTGGGTGCCAGGACGAGGGGGTAGGGAAGCGGCTTGCCGAGGAGGGAAGTGGAGGTGTCTACCTCGCTCACATCCCTGAGGACGCGGGGACGGAACGTCATTCGACGGTAGGCCTCGGAGTTCGATGTCAGGGCCAGCTCATCTTCGGCCCCGCCGTCGATGTAATCGAAGACCCCACGGGGAAGCCGACGTTTGGCGATGGCGCGGAGATCGGACACCGAGACGCCCTTCCGCAATCTTCGCTTCGTCGGGCTCAGCTCGAGACCTCGGAACCGAAGCTCGCGGAGTGATCCGAACCAGCGTTTCCTCGGTGTCTGACGCTGCATGCCCGACAACGGTAGTTGGGCCGACACCCCGTTATCTAGTGTGATATGTTACATAAGTGAACGTCCTCGGCGCAGCCGATCGATGATCATTGGCCGGAGCCGATCAATCATGACCGTCCCGGCCGTTCACTTTGGAGGAAGCTGGTTTGAGCGAACCCCGGCCGGTCATCGAGATCAAGGGTGTGTCCAAGCGCTTCGACGCCACCCAGGCGCTGTCCGAAGTCTCACTCTCACTTCGGGCTGGCGAGATTCACTCACTCGTCGGTGAGAACGGAGCCGGGAAGTCCACGCTCATCAAGATCATGACCGGTCTCTACCCGGCCGACTCCGGTGAGATGACTCTCGAGGGCGAGCCGTTTGCCCCGCGAAGCTCGGCCGACGCCCAGCGTCAGGGCATCGCCGCCATCTATCAAGAGCCGTCGGTGTTCCCCGACCTCAGCGTGGCGGAGAACATCTTCATCGGGCACCAGGACCAGGGAACGATGGTCGACTGGTCGACGATGTACCGGGAAGCCTCCCGGATCCTCTCCAAGCTCGACATCGAGATCGACCCCCGTCTCCCCGCCGCCGGCCTCACCGTCGCCGGCCAGCAGGCAGTCGAGATCGCCAAGGCGATTTCGCTCGATGTGCGGGTCCTGATCATGGACGAGCCAACCGCGGCCCTGTCCGCCCATGAGGTCGATCGCCTGTTTCGTCAAGTGCGAAGCCTGAAAGAGTCCGGCGTCGCCGTCCTCTTCATCACGCATCGCCTCGAGGAGCTCTTCGCCATTTCGGACCGGATCTCGGTGTTCCGTGACGGCCGCCACATCTCGACCCGTCAGGTCAACGAAGTCACGGAGGAGTCGCTGGTGCGTGAGATGGTGGGGAGGGACCCGTCTGATTTCTTCGCCAGGGGTGAGCATCCCGAGGGCGAGGCGGTGTTGAAGGTCGATTCGCTGGGCCTCTCCGGCGTCTTCTCCGACGTGACCTTCGAGGTGCGACGGGGCGAGGTGCTCGGTTTCGCCGGTCTCGTCGGGTCGGGACGCACCGACATCGCTCTCTCGCTCTTTGGTGTCAACCCGGCCGACGTCGGAAGCATCGAGCTCGAGGGCAAGCTCCTCGACATCAAGTCCCCACGAGAGGCGCTGGCCAATGGGATCGCCTATCTGTCTGAGGACCGGCGCAGACTCGGCCTGTCGGTCGAGCAATCGCTGGTCGCAAATGTGACCCTGGCGACCCTGAACCGGTACACGAACGCATTTGGCCTCATCGACCACGACCAGGAACGCGCTGACGCCGAGGCGTTGCGGCAGCGGCTCGGCATCCGGGCGCCGAGCCTGTCGACACCTGTCAGCCAGCTGTCCGGTGGCAATCAACAGAAAACCATGCTCGCCAAATGGCTCAACACCCATCCAAAAGTGTTGATCCTGGACGAGCCGACCCGGGGAATCGATGTCGGCGCCAAGGCGGACGTCCACAAGTTCATCGACGAGCTGGCCACTTCGGGGATCGCGATCATGCTGATCTCTTCCGACTTGCCCGAGGTCATCGCCATGAGCGACCGGGTGGCCGTCATGCGCGAGGGCAGTTTGATCGGCATCTATCCGCGTCGTGAGGCCACTCAGGAGCGCATCATGACTGCCGCGGTTGGTGCCCGATGACCGAGCCCGCCTCCGCGGAAGCCGCCCCGAGGAGCACCCGGTTCCTCCGCCCGGAGCGGGTGAAAGAGGCGACACTCCTCGCCATCATCGCGGTGTCGGTGTTGGTGTTCGCTTTCCTGATCGAGGGCTATCTGAGCGGGCGGTTCTTCAATCGGGTCACTACGAGCGTCGTGGTCGTGACCCTCCTCGCCGCGGCCCAGGCGCTAGTCATATTCAGCCGCAACATCGATCTGTCGGTGGGCTCGATCGTCGGTGTGGCCGCCTATCTCACCGGTGATTTCCTTGCTGCCACCGGGCAAAGCCCTATCGCAGCCGTGCTGGTGGCCGTCGTGGTCGGGGCGGTCTTGGGATCGGTCAACGGCCTCCTCGTTGCATATGGCGGCGTGCCGGCGATCATCGTCACGCTGGGGACATTGGCCCTATTCCGCACGCTGCTCAGCATCTACTCGGAGGGCGCCAACGTCCTTGCCGGCGACCTGCCTTCATGGGTGCTCGAGTTCAACAACGTCACCTTGTTCACCATCGCCGGATTCGAGGTGCGGCTGGTGTTCCTGATCGCGGTGTTCGTGGTGGTGGGTCTGCAATTCGCCTTGGCCAGGCTGCGGTGGGGGAGACGGATCTATGCGATTGGATCCAACCCGTCGGCGGCGACCCAAGCCGGGTTGCCGACGGCATCTCTCGTCTTCTGGTCGTTCGTTGGTTCCGGGGCCCTGGCCGGGCTCGCCGGGTTCATGTTCCTGGCTCGGGCCGGCACGATCAGCGCCACTGCCGGTGCCGGGCTCGAGCTCGAGTCCGTGGCTGCGGCCGTGGTTGGCGGGGTCAGCATCCTCGGTGGATCCGGCACCATGGTGGGCGCATTCTTAGGCGCGGTTTTCATCGACACCCTCAAGCTCAGCTTGGTCCGCGTGCCGGAGGTCAGTGAGTTCTGGCGCGATGCCTTCCTCGGGATCCTGATCCTGGCTGCGGTCATCCTCGATACGGTCCTTCGCAACCGCTTCAACCGTCGCTGGTCAGCCGAGGCGAGAAAGGCGATGGAGTCCACAGGCCCCTCGGCGGTCGGGATGGCCCGCATGGCGGGAGGGGACGGAGGGACAGCTGATGCGTGAGTGGGCCACCAAGCATCGTTGGGAGTCGATCCTGATCGTCGTACTGATTGCGACGATCGTCGTCAACGTCTCCCTGTCACCGTTCTATCTCGGTTTCGGGAACTTCGTGAATCTCTTCTGGCTCTCGATCGAGAAGATCATCGTCGTCATCGTGATGACGTTTGTGATCATCAACGGTGAGATCGACCTCTCCGTGGCCTCGGTCATGGGATTCTCGGCGGCGGTGATGGCGACCCTCTACGAAGGCGGAGAGATGGCGTTTGTCCTCGCCATCCTGGTCGGCATTCTCGCCGGTGCCCTCGCCGGGCTGCTCCAGGGGCTGGTCATAACCCGGTTTGGGCTGCCCTCGCTGGTGGTCACACTCGCTGGGCTGATCGGGTTCCGCGGGGCGGCACGTGTCCTTCTCGAGGACCGGTCCGTGGGGGACTTCCCGGAATGGTTCGAGAGGATCGGCCAGCAGACCCTCTTCGGTCCGTTCCCGGTCGCCCTCGTCCTCTTCTTCGTTGGCCTTGCCCTGGCGTGGATCATCCTCGAGCGAAGCGCCTTCGGGCGGAAGGTGTACGTGATCGGCAACAGCTCCGATGTCGCACGTTTCTCTGGCATCGAAGTCGACTCGGTGAAGCTGCGGCTGTTCGTCGCCTCGGGCACGGTGGCCGGTCTGGCCGGGGTCCTGTTTGCCGCCCGCGTCGGGGCCGTCCAGGGGACCCTCGGCGAAACCTATGAACTGGACATCATCACGATGGTCCTACTGGGAGGGGTGAGCATCTTTGGCGGGTCGGGATCCATGCTCGGGGTGGTTCTGGCCCTGTTCACCGTTCTCAATATCCGCAACGGCCTCGGGCTGGCCAACATCGACGGAATCACGCAAACCGGTGTCATCGGCCTCTTGCTGATCGGGTCGGTGCTCGTACCCAATCTCGCTCGGAGGTATCGCCTTCGCCGCCCCGCACCTGAGGCGATGGCACATGGTCCCCCTTGACCCACCACTGAACGGAGGTAGCTACGGCTCATATCGATGAAAACCGAGACACCACAATCAAGAGGAGGAATGAGATAGTGACATCAAACAAGCGACGCAGCCGGGTCCTGGGCCCGCTGGTGGTCGTTGCCTTGATACTCGCCGCCTGCGGCGGGGATAGCGGCGACACCACGACCACCGCAGGTGAAGCAACCACGACCGCGGCTGAGGCCACGACAACGGCCGCTGCCGACACGACCACGTCGGCCGCTGAGGAGGCGACAACATCTGCAGCCGCCGGCGGGGAGGCGGTGGAGATCACCGCAGGCGACTCGATCACGGCGACGTTCCTGCCCAAGTGCACCAACATCGCGGTGTTCCCGCAGGCCAACTCGGGCGCCGAGGAAGCGGCGGCGGAGCTCGGCTCCGACCCGGCGGAGTTCGTCGGTCCCGCCGACTGTGGCGACACCACAGGGCAGATCGAGTTCATGACCAATGCCGTCACTCAGGGTGTCGACGCGATCATGCTCTCCAACAACTCTGGCGATCAGCTGGACGCGCCTGCCCAGGCGGCTGCCGACGCCGGGATCCCGGTGGTGACCTGGGACTCGCCGATCCCCTCGGCCACGGGCGAGAGCGTCTTCGTGGCACAGGTCGACTTCGACGAGACCGGCAAGGTCATGGCCGATATGGCCCTGAGCATTCTCGGCGAGGATGGCGGGCAGTTCGCCATTCTCTCGGCCACACCCGATGCCGCTAACCAGAACGCATGGATCGCGGCGATGGAAGAGGCCTTGGCAGGTCCCGAGTACGCCAACCTCGAGTTGGTGGAGACGGTGTACGGCAACGATGTCGCTGAGGACTCGGTGACGGCAGCCCTGGGTCTGGTCGACTCGCATCCCGATCTCGAGCTCATCATGGCCCCGACCACGGTCGGGATCGTTGCCGCGGCACAGGCGATGACCCAAGAAGGCCTGTGTGAGACGATCAAGGTCTCGGGCCTGGGTCTCCCTGAGGAGATGGCGCCCTATGTCGAGAGCGGATGCGCTCCGGAGTTCGCCTTGTGGAGCTTCGTCGACCTCGGGTACCTCGCCTATTACGTGGCATACGGGATCGCCACCGAGCAGATCGCTGCCGAGGAAGGCACCACCTTCGTCGCCGGTCGCATGGGTGAGTACGAGATAACCGCGGACCCGACCCGGGAAGCCGGGTTGCGGGTGCTGATGGGACCGTTC